>SHLU01000106.1 GCA_004282995.1 Sphingomonadaceae bacterium | reverse complement strand
GACCTATGAAAACGTCCAGCCCATCGCCGCCATCCCGCAATTGGCCGAGCTCAATATCGGTCACTACCTGATCGGTGAGGCGGTGTTCGTCGGGCTCGAGAATGCCGTACGCAAGATGCGCGAGTTGATGGATGAGGTGCGATAAGTGTCGCTTGATTATGCCTTGAACATCTGGCGGTCGATCAGGACGACGTTCCTTCTTTTCCTGGTGGTCGTACCTATCGTTGTCCTCGCCAATATTTTTGACAGCGACAGTCCAGTAAACACACAGGATAATCTGATAATTCCTGCAGTCGGGATGATCTTTTTTGCGGGAGTTCTCGCTGAAGTCTGCAGGCGCCTGATCAACTTTTTCGTGGGCAATCCAGTCTGCCGTTGGATAACTGGGACATGATCATCGGCCTCGGCTCAGACCTCTGCAATATCGAACGCATCGGCAATTCGTTAGCGCGGTTTGGCGAACGGTTCGAGAATCGCGTCTTCACCGATATCGAGCGCGCCAAGGCGCATCGTCGTCCATTTACGATCGCCGGAACCTACGCCAAACGGTTTGCCGCCAAGGAGGCTTTCAGCAAGGCCGTCGGAACCGGATTCAAGCGCGGAGTGTTCATGAAGGATATCGGCGTGGTCAATGCAAAGTCGGGCGCGCCGACCCTCGCGCTGGAAGGCGGCGCAGCGAAGCGGCTTGCGGAATTGACGCCGGATGGCCATGAGGCCGTCATTCATCTCACCCTCACGGATGATCACCCATGGGCGCAGGCCTTCGTGATCATCGAGGCTTATCCAAAAACATGACTCCGAGCTCCCAGAAAACAGTGACCGAAAACAAAATCAAGAAACAGGGTGAGCCCATCAACTGGCTGGCGGAAATCCGCGGCCTGGCGCTGATGCTGCTGGCCGTGCTGGCGTTCCATAGCTTTGTTGCCAAGCCGTTCTATATCCCCTCGCAATCGATGATGCCCAATTTGCTCGTGGGTGACCGGCTTGTGGTGACCAAATACCCTTATGGCTACAACTGGTCCTCGGTCAGCTTCCACCTGCTGCCGCGCGACGATTGGCGGATCCTGGGCTCGACGCCCGAATATGGCGATGTCGTCATTCCGGTCCATCCGTTGCGCAGCGAGGATTACATCAAGCGCGTTGTCGCACTGCCTGGTGATACGATTGGCGTGCGCGATGGCCAGATC
Source organism: Sphingomonadaceae bacterium (assembly GCA_004282995.1). Taxonomy (GTDB): domain Bacteria; phylum Pseudomonadota; class Alphaproteobacteria; order Sphingomonadales; family Sphingomonadaceae; genus Parerythrobacter. Next base: position 6,871 of record SHLU01000106.1, on the reverse strand, counting down.
ATTCTCAACGGCACACCCATCCCGCAAGAGATGGAGCCGGCGCTCGACCTGCCCTACGATCTGAATAATCCATGTGACGAGGCTGGTTTCGTTGTGACCACCGATGACAATGGCGAGCAGGTCTGTCGAGTACCGGTATTCCGCGAGACCATGCCCAACGGCGTCACCTACCTTGTCATCGATTCGGCCGAAGACAGGCCCAATGACAATTTTCCGGAGATCACGGTCCCCGAAGACGCAGTGTTCGTGATGGGCGACAATCGCGACCATTCCGCAGACAGCCGCGCACCTGTCAACGAGTTCTATGGCGGCGGCCTCGGTGGACCGGTTCCGCTGACGAATATCGGTGGCCGGGCCGAGTTCATCACTTTCTCACTCGACGGGACAGCCAACTGGAACCCGTTTAGCTGGTGGAGCGCCCTGCGCGATAACCGTGCGTGGTCGACCCTGCGTCCGGCCAAGATCGAGAACAAGCAGCAACCGACCGGAGGCCGATGAGCGAAGCCCCCCCTTCTGAGCCCGTCGAGGATGATTTCGAGCCTGACCTGCGCGCGAGCCCATCCTATATCGACAGTCCGGAATTGCGACAGGAGGCCTATAAGGCTTTCGTCTGGGTCAGTGTCGTCGGTTTGGCCGCTTTGGCGGTCTACATTTCGCAAGCCTTGCTGATCATCTTCGGCGGGCTCGTGTTTGCCGCCATGATCGACGGGGGTGCGCGGCTGATTGGCAAAGTGGCCCCGTTGCCGCGAATGGTGCGGGTCCTGCTGGTCATGCTAGGGGTCGTCGTTTTCCTGGTATGGCTGACACTGTTTGCCGGTGACCAGATCGCCAGCCAGGCCGCTGCCCTGCCTGCCATCGTGCAAAGCCAGGTGGAAACGGTCTTCACCTGGGCTGCAACGAATGGCTTGGCCATCGAGGCGGCCAACATGCAGACGATCATGGGTCAGTTGATGAGCGGGGTCGGAACCGTCACGCGGGCGTTGACGGGGATCGCCGGCGGCCTGACTTCGATGGTGCTCATCGTGATCCTGGGCGCCTATATCGCGCTCGATCCCAATATCTACGAACGCGGGGTCGAGTGGATGGCGCCGCGCAGCGAACGCAAGGAACTGCACGTTACCCTCGCCCGAATGGCCGCAACATTGCGACGGTTGATGGCGGGGCGGCTGGTAGGAATGGTGATTGAAGGTGTGCTCACCTACATCTTGCTGACGGGCGGTGCCGAATTGATCGGTATCGGCACGGTGCCGATGGCTGCGTTGCTGGCCATCCTGACCGGCCTGCTCGCCTTTGTGCCCAATATCGGTGCGATCATCTCCGGCATCCTTATGGTCACGGTCGGCTTCTCGGGCGGAACGGACATGGGGCTGTACACGCTGTTCGTATATTTCTTCGTCCAGAATCTTGACGGCTATGTCATTATCCCGCTGATTGCCAAGACCACGGTTGACCTTGCCCCGGCAGTGGTTCTGGCAGCGCAGTTGATCATGGGTCTGCTGTTCGGCATCCTCGGTCTGTTCCTGGCCGACCCCCTCATCGCGATGATCAAGGTTGCGCTGGAACGTCGCTCCGAGCGTAACCAGACGCTGCAGAATAATGCGCGCGAACGACGAAGACGGCGACGGAAGAAAGCAATGGATCGTCGCAATGGCGCGTAAGTTTCTTTATTTCATTGCGATTGTCGCGGTACTTGTTGTCGCCGGCGGCTTCATTTTGAGCATCTGGTCGCGCGAACTGACGCAAATCGCGCTCGTTCCCTCGGCCGACTTCGTCGAGCAGGATCCGCTCGCAGACAATGCCTATGCCGATCCGGGTATGTGGTATTCCCGCCCGGGCATCGGCACCGACGATCCGGCCCGCTGGCAGCCCGCCTTTCGCGGCCAGGAACGCACCATGGCCACACCTGCCGGTGCGCAGGTGCCCGACTTTGCCGTCTTCTTCGTCCACCCCACCAGCTATTACAATCGCGCGAGCTGGAATGCCCCGCTGGATGATGAAGATGCAGTCGCCCGCGCCCGCGTGTTTCTCCGCGGACTCGCAAGTCCGTTCAACCAGGCGAGCGAAATCTGGGCTCCTCGCTATCGCCAGGCAACTGTCGGAGCCTTCATGACCGACGAGCCTGAAGGCCAGCAGGCCATCGAGGCAGCTTATGAAGACGTTGCGCAGGCCTTCGCATATTTCCAGGATACGATTGACGACGACGTACCGATCATCCTTGCCGGGCATAGCCAGGGTGCACTGCACCTGCTTCGTCTGCTGCGCGAGCGGGTGGCAGACAAGCCCATCGCCGATCGCATTGCAGCGACCTACATCGTCGGCTGGCCTATCTCGGTCGATCATGACCTGCCGTCGCTGCCCTTCCCCGCCTGCGCCACTGCGCAGCAAGCAGGATGTATCCTGAGCTGGTCGAGCTATGCCGAGCCGGCCGATGCCACCGATCTGTTCACAGCTTACGGCAAGTCGGTCGGTTTCGACGGGGCACCTCGCGGCAATAGCCCGATGCTATGCACCAACCCGCTCACTGGCGCAGTCGGCGGCTCGGCACCTGCCGAGGACAATCTCGGTACGCTGGTACCTGGTGACGATCTGGGCACGGGGGAACTGGTCCCCGGGCTCGTGCCGGCACGATGCAGCCCAAGCGGACTGCTACTGATTGGCGCGCCCCCCGAATTGGGCAGCTACGTTCTGCCGGGGAACAATTACCACGTGTATGACATGCCGCTGTTCTGGCAAAATGTGAAACGCGATGCCTTGAGCCGCGTCCGGGCATGGCAAGCAACATCCTGATTACCCAGAGTGCGGCTGAATTCGCCGACGCGCTGCCTGATGGCGGCGCGCTGCTGGCGCTTGACCTTGGCACAAAAACCATCGGCACAGCGACCAGCGATGCCGGCTGGCGATTTGCAACTGCGGGCAAGACGGTGCCGCGTGGGCGCTTCAACAAGGATCGTGCAAAACTGGCCGAACTGGTGGATTCCCGCTCCATTCGCGGACTGGTTCTTGGCCTGCCGCGCAACATGGACGGATCCGAAGGTCCCCGCGCACAGGCCAGCCGCGCCTATGCCCGCAACCTGGCCGAGGCCTTCTCAGTGCCGGTCCTGCTATGGGACGAACGCTGGTCAACGCAGAGCGCCGAAGCGGCAATGATCGGACAGGACATGAGCCGGGCCAAGCGCGCCGAGCGGATCGACAGCCATGCTGCGGCTATTTTTTTGCAGGCGGCACTTGATGCGCTGTCTGGCGAAGGCTTGGTCTAAAAGCACGCCGAGCAGGATTGTAAGCCGCCGCGCAATTGGCCAAGGGTCTGGCATGACATCGCAATTCGATCCCGAACAGGCTGCCCAGTTTGTGCTCAACGTGGGCCATTCGGGCTGGCTCGGCATGCAGTATCGGGCCAGCGGCGAAGATTGGGCCGAACTCACCTTGCCCTGGCGCGAGGATCTGATTGGCGAGAGCGAGCGTCCTGTTCTTGCCTCCGGCCCTATCGTCAGCCTGATGGACATGGCCAGCGGCCTTGCCATCTGGACCCGAATGGGGACGTTTCAGGCCATCGCCACGCTCGACCTGAGGGTCGACTACCAGCGTCCCGCGCGCGAGCGGCATGACGTTATCGGGCGCGCCGAATGTTACCGCCTTACCCGCTCGGCCGCCTTTGTGCGCGGGGTCGCGCATGATGGCGATCCCGACGACCCCGTGGCGCATACTGCGGGTGTCTTTATGGCCCTTCCGGGAGTGTCGCGCGATGGCAAGTAAGCATCCCGAACTGCCGCCCTATGCCCGGTCGCTGGGGATCGGGCTGGACAGCATGGAAGACGGCTTGCCAGTGTTACGCGCTGGCGGCGACAACATCACCGAGGGTAGGCCTGGCTTCTATCATGGTGGCGCGATCAGCGGCCTGTTAGAAACTGCCGGCTACACTGCATTGCGGATGGCGCTGGCCGACGCTGGCCGCACCGCGCGGCTCAAACCGATCAACATCACCGTGCAATTCCTCGCGCCCGCCAAGGCTGCGCCTTTGTGGGCCAAGGCCCGCATCACCAAGCTGGGCAGGCGCAATGCCAATATCGAGGTCGAGTGCTGGCAGGATGAACGCTCGCGTCCAAGGGCAACTGCAGTCATGAATGTATTGCTGGCTGCCGAGGACTGACTAGCGAGCCGGTTCGCGCGCTGGCTCGCGGTTCTGCTCCCCAGGAGTGATCTCGACGCCGTCCGGCCCCATCCGCACATCCACCGGGAAACCGTCGATCTCTGTTTCGATCCGCAAGCTGTCATTCTCGATACGCATCCCGTCTCCAAGAGGAATGTCATCGGGCATCGGCATATCGAAAGGTTCGACCGGGCCGGATGGATCGGCCCGCGGGGTCTTGCTTGCGGGTTCACCCTGGGCCTGGAGCATGAAGTCGCGCCACATGCGCGCCGGCAACCCGCCGCCAGATATTCCGGCCAAAGGCGTATTGTCATCGTTGCCGATCCACACCCCAACCACCAGGTCTCCGGCATAGCCCACGAACAGGGCATCGCGATTGCCCTGGCTGGTCCCGGTCTTGCCGAAATTCGGTCCGCTCAGAATCGCCGCCCGGCCTGTGCCGCGATTGACTGCTGCACGCAGCATTTGCTCCATATCCTCGTGCACCCTGTCAGAATAGCTGTCAGGACTGTCCCACATCCAGTCCCACCAGCTCTGTTCGGCTACCGGCAGGGGTGTTGGTTGGACGGGAAAACGATTGCCGGCAATGCCCGCATAGGCCGCAGTCAACTCAAGCAGGGTCATCTCCGCTGTGCCAAGCGCGACACTCGGATCGCCGGGTGTCAGCGGGGCCGTTATGCCCAGTTCGCGGGCGGTTTCGATAACCGCCTCGTCGCCTACCGACTGATACAGTCGCACCGCGGCAACATTGCTCGATCGGGCGAAAGCGTCTTCCAGCGTCAATGTATCCGTATAGCGCCCTGCGGCATTGCGGGGCCGATAGCCGCCTACGGTGATTTCTTTGTTGCTGACGGTGTCACCCGGTTCGGCCCCGGCCTTGAGAACAGCCAGCCAAACGAATGTCTTGAAAGTCGATCCCGGCTGTCGTCGTGCCTGGGTGGCGCGGTTGAAGGGGCTGGTCGCGTAATCCTTGCCGCCCACCATGGCGACAACTTCGCCATTGCGACGCATAGCCACCAGCGCAGCCTGCGCCCCGCCCAGGTTGGCGCGGCGCACGATGTTGCCGGCGATACCCTGGAGCCGCGAGTCGAGCGTGGTGGTGATGGTCTGCGCTTCATAGCCGGCCTCGCGCCCCTCCCGCAGCATCGGCAAAGCCCAGTCGGCAAAATATGTCCCGGTTGGCAAATCGTTCTTGGTGCGCACGTCGAGCTTGGGCGGCTTTGCATTCGCTGCGCGTCCCGCGGACAAGTAGCCGGCATCGACCATTGCCCCCAGCACCACGCGCATACGCCGCTCGGCCCGCTCGTAATGCGCAGTCGGGCGCAAGGCGGAAGGAGCCTGCACCAGTCCTGCCAACATCGCCGCCTGTTCCAGCGTCAGGTTCTCCGGGCGGCGGTAGAAATAGTGCATGCTGGCTGCCCGCAAGCCATAAACATTGTCGCCGAAATAAGCGTTCGAAAGATATCGCTCGAGGATCTGGTCCTTGGTCAGCCACGCTTCGAGCCAGAACGCGATCAGGGCCTCGCGCGCCTTGCGGGTCAGCGTGCGGTCGGGGCTAAGAAAGGTGAACTTGGCCAATTGCTGTGTGATGGTGCTGCCACCGCCATGTCCGGTCCACGCAGCACGGGCGATGCCACGCGGATCGATACCCCAATGGGAACGAAATCGTCGGTCCTCAATCCCGAGGAACGCCTCGACCACGTGATGCGGCAATTGCTCGACCTCGATCGGGGCCGCCGTGATGGCACCGTTGCGCGCAATCGGCGTGCCATCGGCGGCCAGGATTGTCATCTGTGGGGGAACCACCGGCTCAAGCGATTTGGACAGTGGCGTAGTGAGCGCCAGCCACAAGACCAGGGCGATAAACAGCGCCAGCAATGCAGCGATGGATCGGACCACCCACCAGCGTTTACGCCGCCCGCGCCAGTAGCGCGGCTGAAACCATCGCTGACGCCGCCGTTCTTCGCGCGAAGTCGCCTCGTCCAGGCGGTCCAGCCGATCATCCCATCTGTCGTATTGCGGGCGCCTCGGCGCCAAGCCGTCATCTGCGTCGTGTGCAAAATAGCCAGCATACGCTCCTTCGGCGCGATCCGAAGATCGCCGCCACGGGAGGAGTTTGCGGAACCAGGGGGAATTCATCGCCTAACTGTATTAGCAGGCTAATACGCCCTTGGGCAACCCGCAATCACGCCGGTTTGACCACGCTTTCGGGCAGATCCTCGCCGAACACTCGCTGGTAGTATTCGGCCACCAGCATCCGCTCCGCTTCGTCGCACTTGTTGAGGAAGCTGAGGCGGAAGGCGAGGCCGATATTGCCAAAGATGGCTGCATTCTGCGCCCAGGTAATCACGGTACGCGGACTCATCACGGTCGAAATATCGCCATTGATGAAGCCCTGCCTGGTGAGGTCAGCGACCTTGATCATGTTGGCGACGACCTTGGGATCGGTGTCCGGGTTCTTGGCCGTAACGATCTTCTGCTCGACATCGGCCGGCAAGTAATTGAGGCCGACGACGATGTTCCAGCGGTCCATCTGGCCCTGGTTGATCTGCTGCGTGCCATGATAGAGGCCGGTCGTATCGCCGAGACCCACCGTGTTCGACGTCGCGAACAGGCGGAACCAGGGATTGGGGCGGATCACGCGGTTCTGATCGAGCAGGGTCAGCTTGCCTTCGACTTCGAGCACGCGCTGGATCACGAACATCACATCGGGGCGCCCCGCAT
>SHLU01000105.1 GCA_004282995.1 Sphingomonadaceae bacterium | reverse complement strand
CGCTCGGGTCTTAGTGCCATCAACGAAGGTGAACGCTATCAGTTCGACCTCGAGGTCGACCGACGTGGCAAGCATTCGGCGGTCAATCTTGTCCCTGCTGGCGAGTGATCCCCGACGCTGGCCGGAGGGCGTTTGACCGCCCCTGGCAAAGCGCATAGAGACTATGAAATGGCGGCTCCGATGGGGTCGCCATTTCTCTTTGAAGTCGCATTCGCAAACGCATATTCGAGGAACAGCTTTAATGGCCATTTCAGCCCTCATGCCGGTTTATCCGCGCTGTAGTGTCCGCCCCGTTCGCGGCGAGCATTGCCACTTGATCGACGAGGACGGCACACGTTATCTCGATTTCGCCAGCGGAATCGCCGTTAACCTTCTCGGCCATAGCCACAAGGGCCTGATCGGGGCGATCCAGAAACAGGCCGAGACATTGATGCATGTCTCCAACCTCTATGGCAGTCCGCAGGGCGAAGCCTTGGCGCAGCGGCTGGTCGACAAGACCTTCGCCGACACAGTATTCTTCACCAATTCGGGTGCCGAGGCTGTCGAGGCGGCGATCAAGACTGCGCGCGCCTACCACCAGCATGAAGATGGCGATGCCAGCCGGACCGAACTGATCACCTTCACCAGTGCCTTCCACGGACGGACGATGGCCACCATCAGCGCCTCGAACCAGGAAAAGATGCACAAGGGTTTTCTGCCGTTGCTGCCCGGCTTCCAGTATTGCGAGTTCGACAATCTCGAAATGGCCAGGAGCATGGTCGGTCCGAAGACCGCTGGTTTCCTCGTCGAACCGATCCAGGGTGAGGGAGGTATCCGCCCGGCATCGGACGAGTTCATGAAGGGTCTTCGCGCGCTGTGCGACGAGCACGATCTGATGCTGGTCCTCGACGAGGTGCAATGTGGTGTCGCACGAACCGGCACGCTCTACGCCTATGAACAATATGGTATCGAACCCGACGTGCTGGCCAGCGCCAAGGGCATCGGCGGCGGTTTTCCGTTCGGAGCCTGTCTGGCGACCGAGAAAGCAGCGCGGGGGATGGGTTTCGGCACCCACGGTTCGACCTATGGCGGCAACCCGCTGGCCATGGCGGCCGGGATGGCGGTGATGGACGCCGTCGCCAATGACGATTTCCTCGCTGAAGTGCGCGACAAGGGTGAACGTCTGCGCGCGCGGCTCGAACAGTTCATCGGCAATTATCCCGAGCTGTTCGAACTGGTACGCGGACGGGGGCTGATGCTCGGCATCAAGATGAAGGTCGAAAGCCGGCCATTCTTCGTCCATCTGCGCGACAATCATAAATTGCTGACAGTTGCCGCCGGCGACAACACGTTGCGTGTTTTGCCGCCACTGGTCATCGGCGATGCTGAAATCGACGAGTTTTTCGACAAGCTCTCGGCCGGTGCAGCGAGCTACAAGGTGCCGGAACTGGCCTGATGGCAGTGCGGCACTTCCTCGACCTTGGTGATGCTGGCGGCGATGCCATCGCCGCGATGATTGGCGATGCGCTGGATCGCAAGGCAGCCCGCGTCGCTTGGCCCAAGGGGCAGCCCGACGCAGACGCGCCACTGGCAGGGCGCGTGCTGGCGATGATCTTCGAGAAGAGCTCGACGCGGACCCGCGCCAGCTTCGATGTCGCCATCCGACAACTCGGCGGAAGTTCGATGATCATGGAGGCCGGTTCGATGCAATTGGGCCGCGGCGAAAGCATTGCCGACACTGCCCGCGTGCTCAGCCGGATGGTCGACGCGATCATGATCCGGACCGACGACCATGCCAAGATCGAAGATCTGGCGCGGCACGCCAGCGTGCCTGTCATCAACGGCCTGACCGACCGTTCGCACCCCTGCCAGATTGTTGCTGACCTGTTGACCATCATCTAGCAGGGCAAGGCGTTGCCCGGTCTTGAAGTGGCCTGGCTCGGCGACGGTAACAACGTGCTTCATTCCGTTCTCGAAGCCGCTGGCCTGATGAAATTCAATGTCCGGGTCGGTACCCCTGACGGCTTCGCGCCGCATGATGAATTTGTTACCCGGGCTCGTGCCGGAGGCGCGCAGGTGACCCTGACTGCCAGTGCGGACGAGGCCGTGCGCGGAGCCGATGTCGTGATCACCGACACCTGGGTATCGATGGGGCAGGAACATGCGGCAGAGAAACTTGCGGCGATGGCACCGTTCCAAGTCAACGAACCCTTGATGGCTCAGGCTAAGGGCGATGCAATATTCCTGCATTGCCTGCCCGCCCATGTCGGCGACGAAGTTTCGCAAGAGGTCTTCGAAGGGTCGCAGTCGGTCGTTTTCGACGAGGCCGAGAACCGCATCCACGCGCAAAAATCAATCCTGCTGTGGGCATTCGGCATTCTCTGAAGCGGTAGCAAATTGGCGACCCCTTATTTTTGCCCCTGCGACTGCCCATATGGCGCGCCATGAGCGAATATCTGATCGATGACGGCGAGACCCGCGAAGACCAGCTGCTGAACTTCACCATCGCATCGCGCCATGCGCGCGGGCGTGTTGTGCGCTTGGACGATGTGCTCGACACCGTCCTTTCGGCGCATGATTACCCCCCCGCCATTACCCTTCTGCTCGCAGAGGCACTGGTCCTCGCTTCGTTGATCGGCAGCCTGATCAAGGATGAGGAAGGGCAAATGACGATGCAGGCCCAGACCAAGGGCGGAATCGTCAAACTTCTGGTGTGTGACTATAAGGCCGGGGCAGTCCGCGGCTATGTCGATTTTGACAAAGACCGGCTCGAAACGGTCGGCGCCAATCCCGGTCTTCACGCATTGTTCGGCGAAGGATATCTCGCCGTTACTTTCGACATGAAGGGCAAGAACGGACGTTATCAAGGCGTAGTGCCGCTTGAAGGAGAGAGCTTGTCCGAAGCATGCGAAAGCTATTTTGCACAATCGGAACAGCTTCCGACCCTCATTCGGGTAGCGGTATCTTCGGGCGCGGATGGCGCGCGCACTGCGGGATTGCTGGTCCAGCATCTGCCTGATGGCGAGCATGGGCGCGAACGCCTTCATGTTCGCCTGGACCACCCGGAATGGGAACACGTGTCGGTTTTGGCGGGCAGCATCCGGCACGAGGAATTACTTGACCACGACCTGACCATGGAAGCGCTGGTGTGGCGGCTGTTCCACGAAGAAGACGAGGTAAGGGTCGAGCGAGGAGCGAGGCTGGTGCGCGGCTGCCGCTGCTCGGTCGAACATTACCGCGATGTTCTGGGACGCTTCCCGGAAAGCGAGCGCCAGGAGATGCGCAATGAAGATGGCGTCATCGCCGTCGACTGCGCCTTTTGTTCACGTCAGTTCGCGATCGAATTGTAATATATTCGCCTCGCCTGTTCACATTGCTGCAAATATTGTATTCCTATCGGCGGTCCGGGGCGGGTCGCGAGCTCAGGAAAGTGGAATGACAGTAACTTCGTTCATCCGCCCGCTGGTTGTCGCCTGCATGATGGCCGGGTCACTCACCGTCCCCAGCGAAGCGCAAGCGCCTACGCTGGCCATGCTTGATCGGCTGCAGAGCGGTGAGTGGGAAATCCGATACCGCGAAGATGTACCGACGCGCCGTCTGTGCGTGCGGAGCGGGCGGGACCTGCTGCAACTGCGCCATCCAAATCAGCCCAGCAACCGGTTTGTCGTTGAGGACGGCGATGACATGGTGACGGTGCAATACACTTGCCGGGGCGATGGTTATGGCCGCACCAGCATCCGGCGGGAAAGCAACGGTTTGGTTCAGATCGAATCCCAGGGGATCGCCGGAGGCCGCCCGTTTTCCTTTACAGCCGAAGGTCGCCGGGCAGGCAAATGCCGCTAAGCACTTTGCGCTTGGGAAGGGGCGACCTTTGCGCTAGCTCATCCCGATGCAGTCAGATTCACCTGGGGCCGCGGCGATCCTGCTTTCAGGCGGCCTCGATTCGATGGTCACAGCGGGACTCGCGCGCGAGCAAGGGTTCGTCCTGCACGCCCTTACGATCAATTACGGCCAGCGCCACATTGTCGAATTGCAGGCCGCCCGAGCGATAGCTACCCGGTTACAGGTTGCTCGCCATGTCGAGCTTTCGGTCGACTTGCGCGCGCTGGGCGGATCAGCACTTACCGACAATATCGATGTTCCAAAGGACGGGATCGGCGACGATATTCCCGTGACATATGTGCCAGCCCGCAACCTGGTATTCCTGTCGTTGACAACCGCCTTTGCTGAAGCTTCGGGCGCACACGACATTTTCATCGGCGTCAATGCCCTCGATTATTCCGGCTATCCTGATTGCCGGCCCGAATTCATCCAGAGTTTCATGGAAACGGCCAACCTTGCGACCAGGGCAGGTGTCGAGGAAGGTTCTCCCTTCCGCATTCATGCACCGCTCCAGCACATGAGCAAGGCCGACATTGCGCGCGAAACGAATCGGCTGGGGCTCGATTCAGCCCTGAGCTGGTCCTGCTACGATCCGTTGCCAGAAGGCGATCCGTGCGGGGCGTGTGATAGCTGCCGTCTTCGTCGCAAGGGGTTCGCGGATGCCGGCCTCGTTGACGGTTTGAAATATCCCGCCGATGCACCGGCGGTCTGAGGGAGATACTGGGTGACGACAAGCATTGAACAGCCAGTGGCGAATGCCAAGCCAGACCCCAACGCACCGGTGCCAGCCTACAGTTGGTACGCGCTCGGTGTATTGGTCCTGATCTACATCCTCAATTTCATCGATCGCCAGATCCTCTCGATCCTCGCCAACGATATCAAAGCCGATCTTGGCGTGAGCGATGCCTACCTCGGTTTTCTATACGGGACCGCCTTCGCAATCTTCTATTCGTTGTTCGGCATCCCGCTCGGCAAACTGGCCGATAGCTGGCACCGAGTGCGACTGATGACGATCGGGCTCAGCCTGTGGTCGGCGATGACAGTCCTGTCGGGCTTCTCGAAGAACGCCGGCATGCTGACCGGGGCCAGGATTGGTGTGGGAGTTGGCGAAGCGACGGCGAGCCCGTCGGCTTACTCGCTGATTTCTGACTGGTTTCCCGCCCGCCTGAGGGCGACAGCTCTCGCGATTTACTCCTCCGGCCTCTATCTCGGCGGCGGTATGTCCATCCTTATCGGCGCTGTGGCGCTGGAATGGTGGAACGAGACCTATCCGGGAGGCGGCCCGATGGGGCTGGTTGGCTGGCAAGCAGCGTTCATCGCAGTAGGCTTACCCGGCTTGTTACTAGCACTGTGGGTGGTCACGCTGAAGGAGCCGGTGCGCGGTCTGATCGACGGCATTCCATCTGAGCCTGTTGCACATCCGTTTCGCGAATTTTTTGATGAATTGTTCCAGATCATCCCGCCGCTCACATTCATTGGCGCGTCGCGCAGGGGTGCTGCGGCGCTAGCGCTGAACGTCGCGGTCTTTATAGGCGCGTTCCTGGCGGCCTGGATTATGACCGGGTTGGTTGGTTCGGGCGAGGGCGCGATCGTCGCAGCTATATCCGACCAGTGGTTCTTGCTCGCTATCGGTTACTACGCGATTTATTGCTGGGCCGCAGCTTTGCGTTCGCGTGACCCAGCGACCTTCGCCTTGACCTGGGGTTCGCCTGCTTTTCTTTGCACGATCCTTGGCTACGGCATCGTCGCCTTTATGGCGTACGCGACCAGCTACTGGAGTGCGCCCTATGCCGAACGGGTCTTCGAGATCAGCAAGATCCAGCTCGGGTGGTGGCTTGGCATGCCGACGGCCGTGGCAGGGTTCCTGGGGGTGATAGCTGGAGGCCGGGTGGCCGATTTTTTCTTCACGCGGGTTCCGTATGGTCGCATCCTGGTGACTATGTTCGGATTGCTCGCTCCAGTTCCAATCATGTGGTTCATGTTTACGACCAGCGACCTGACCGTGTTCCTGATCCTTGCGGTAGCGGCCCAGTTCTGTGCTGCTAGCGCTTTGGGCGGCGCAGCGGCGACGAGCCAAGCGTTGGTGCTTCCCCGCATGCGAGGGGTGGCGACAGCGACATTCTTCCTCGCGACGACGCTGGTTGGTCTGGCGCTGGGCCCTTATACCGCAGGGCTGGTCTCGGCGAAAAATGGGGACGATCTGGCGACTGGGATGCTGGCGACGCTTTGGGCAGCGCCGGTCGGCCTTGTGCTCTTGATAGGTGCGATCGTTCTGGTGCCGTCCGCCGCCGCGAGTGTTGTCGAGCGAGCAAGGAACGTCGGCGAGAGAATCTGATAGCAAAGGGGTTCTTACATCCCTTTGCGAATCAGTTCAGGCGGCCACGAGCACCCCGCAAGCAACCCTCGCACCGGCATTCCCGGACGGGTCGGTCTTTCCGTCGTCGGGATCGGCGTGGATGATCACTGCGGTTCCATCGTTGTCGAACAGCGCGTCGAGGACGTATGCGCGGCTTCCGCGAAGCTCGACCGTCGTCGTTGCGGTCCCCGAACCAGAAACGACCAGGTTGGGCAGATCGCCCAAGTGGCTGCCGTCGTCATCGTCCAAGCCGTGCCCGGCGCCGGCAGGGTTCAAATGGCCGCCAGCCGACGTGAAATCGGGACGGTCGCAAAGGCCGGTCGTGTGGAGATGAAACCCATGTTTTCCTGGCGTTAGGCCGGTCACCGCGATCGTTAGCGACACGGTGTACCCGCTCCCGAGCAACTGGGCCGTTCCTGCGGGTACACCATTGGACAGGGTTAGTCGGGCACTGCCAATCCGTTCGGTCGGAATGCTTCCGATCGTGTCGCATCCTGCAAGTGACAATGCGGCGATGGTAACAAGGGCCGGAACTTTCATGTCGGTTCTTCTCCGTAAGCCAGAATATAGGCCCAACGAAAAAGGGGCCGGATTGCTCCGACCCCTTTCCCGAAATATTTGCGGTGGACCGCTTACATGCCCGAACCGGGGCCGTAAGAGATTTCCACGCGACGGTTCTGCAGTTCGCGAACGCCATCGGCGGTCGGGACGCGAGGACGGCTTTCACCGAACGCTTCCGACGACATCCGGGCTTCCGGAATGCCGCGACCGGCGAGGTATGCGCGGACCGAACGGTTACGACGTTCGGACAGGCCGACGTTGTAGGTCTGCGGACCGGAACGGTCAGCGTGACCTGCCAGCATCACCGAAGCAGTACCGCAGTTGGCATAGGCCGTGACCGCGTTGTTCAGGATGTTGGCCGCATCAGCCGTGATGTCCGACTTGTCCCATTCGAAGAACACGATGTACGGGCCGGTGTTGCACGGCGGCGGCGGCGGCGGAGCTACTACCGGCGGCGGCGGAGCCGGGCGCGGCGGCGGCGGCGGAGCCACGACCGGCGGCGGTGCCGGCGGTTCGCCGAAGTTGTAGGTCAGCGTGCCAAGGAGCGAGTGCGATCGGAAGTTGTCGTCCACAGTACGGCCTGCGCCATCAATCAGCTCGACGCTGTCGACGTTGAAGAGGCGGTACTTCAGGCCAATGTCCCAGCGATCGCTGAGCGGAGCGCGGACACCGGCAAGGATCTGCCAAGCGAAACCACTGTCCGAATCGTCAAGACCGGGTTCTCCACGTTCTTGGATGCGAGCGTTGATGTCGGTACGGGCTACGCCCAGCCCGCCACCGAAGAAGCCCTGCAGGCCATCGTCCGGACCGAAGTCGGCCAGAGCGTTGACCATGAAGCTCAGAGCGCTGGCATCACCGCGAGCCGGGTAAATGCCGGATCGCGCGCTGGCGGTGGCGGCCGGAAAACCAGCATTTCCGACAGCGACTTCGTCGATGGCAGCTTCGCGATAGCTCGCTTCAGCTTCGAGGCGAACCGGACCGAAGTCGTAACCAACGACGCCGCCAAAATCGAATCCTTCGTCGGTTGCGATGGTCAAATCGTCAGTGTTGCCATTGATGTTAAGATCGATATCTTCGACGATCATTACACCGCCGTCGACCTCAACGTACCAAGCATCATCACGAGCGAGAGCCGGCGATGCAAGGGCCGTGGAGGCCATCGCCATTCCGATGACGAGATTCCTCATTACAATATTCCCCTTCTAATAGCGAATTGGAGCCACCAAGAGCCCCCCATCTAACTTTTCCCCTAGACAGTGGCAAGCTGGCAAACACATCAATCTGTTGCAAGAATGTCGCATATCGGGGGGTCGGTCAGCAATCTTACTATGAACTCGAC
>SHLU01000104.1 GCA_004282995.1 Sphingomonadaceae bacterium | reverse complement strand
GGATATAGAGATAGCCCTCCTCGTCGAGGATCCCGGCATCCCCAGTGCGTAGCCAGCCATCACCGATCAAAGTCTTGGCGGTTTCCTCGGGCCGGTTCCAATAGCCCAGCATGACTGTCGGACCCTTGATCGCGACTTCGCCGATCTGTCCCGGCGGCAGCGGCTCCAGGTTCTCGTCGAGGATACGTATTTCGTTGCCGGGCAGGGCCTTGCCGGCGCTACGCATGACTTTTTCGCGTCCCGGGCGATGGTCGTCGGGCGGCAAGGTCGAGACGGTGCCATAGGTCTCGGTCATGCCGTAAAGCTGGGCGAATTCGCATTTCAGCCGCTCGACCCCTTCCTTCAGCAGGTCGAGCGGGATCGGACTGGCGCCATAGGTCAGCCCCTTGATCGAACTGAAATCGGCCCCTTCGGCATCGGGATGTGACAGCAGGATGCGGATCGCGGCGGGCACCAAGAAAATCCATTCGACCTGATGATCACGGATATCGCTGATCGCCAGCGCGGGATCGAATTCGGCGTGAATGATAAGTTCCTGCCCCGACAGCATCGCTCCGCAGGCCGAGCCGACCCCGGCGATGTGGCCATAGGGCATGGCAAGGATCAGCGAACTGCCCGGCTCGGCGCAGTACCAGTAGACATTGTTCTCTTGCAGGATCGGCCGCATCGATGTGCCATTGGCATGGCTCAATACCACGCCCTTGGGCATTCCGGTCGTTCCGGATGTGTAGAGCTGCAGGAACGGATCTTGCTGCCGGACCTCAGTCGTTACGGGCGTATCTGCCTGCGCGTCGCGCCAGGTCTCGAACTCGCGCTCCATCACGATCTTCTGGCCCTCAAAGGGCACGCTTTCGAAACCCTCCTCGACGAACAGTAGGTCTGCGCCGGCATCCTTGGTGATGAATTCAACCTCGGCGGGCGCCAGCCGCCAGATGATCGGCACATTGACGAACCCGCCCCGTGCACAGGCGAGCGTCAATTCGACGGCAAGATCGCTGTTCTTGCCCAGGTAGGCGATCCGGTCCCCCTTCTTGCAGCCCTTGGCAGCAAGGCCGTTGGCGACCTGCGTCACGTGACGGTCCATGGTGGTATAATCGGTGACCCGATCGGCAAATCGCAGCGCGACCTGCTCCGGCTGCTCCGCTGCATGACCGGCCAGGGCCTCGCCAAAGGTCGAATATACAGGCTGCGTGATCATGGCGGCATTCTCTCCCTCGGCCACCGAATCGGTTGCCCTTTGCGACCAATGTGCGCGGGTAGCGCTTTGCAGTCAAAGGCGCAGATTATTGGCGCATTACGCCCATTTTGCGCTGGCCCGTGCCGGCGATTCGCGCCATGCAGGAGCGGTCATGACTGCTCACGCGTCCGTCAAGCTGTCCGATATGCCCGGCCTGCCGGTAACTGGTGTGCTGTATAATCCGCGCAGTCATCGCAATCGCGATTCCGCCATCGTCGAACCGGATTACCCGGTCATCCGGGTCGAGCAGCCGCGCCGGCGGCGCGATCTCAAGGACGCGATGCAGCGTTTCGTCGATAGCGGGGTGGAACTGCTTGTCATCAATGGCGGCGACGGGACCGTCCGCGATGCGCTGACGGGCGGTGCCATGGTATTCGGCGATGATTGGCCCGACATCGCCGTCCTGCCGCGCGGCAAGACCAATGCACTGACGATCGACCTGGAAATGCCCAAGAGCTGGTCGCTCGAGGAGGCCATCATCGCCCATCGCGACGGGCGCCGCGTACAGCGCCGGCCAATGGTGCTCGAACCGATGGACGGGAAGGAACTGACGCGGCTTGGCTTCATCCTGGGTGCGGGCGTCTTCCTCGCCGCGATTGAGAGCGGACAGGATGCCCACAAGTTCGGCGCCTTCGACAGTCTGGCGGTCGCCATGACAACGGTCTGGGGCGTGACCCAGGCGCTGTTCGGGGGCGACAAAAATCCCTGGCGGCGCGGGGTGGAGGCGCGCATCCTGCTCGGCGAGCCGATGACCGAGCTGGAGCGCAGTCGCTATGGTGACCCGCGCTGGCGGGCGATGATCTTCCTATCGTCTCTGTCGCGCTTTCCGGCCGGGCTCAAACCCTTTGGCGATGCCGAGGGCCCCTTGCGAATCGCAGTGATCGATCATTTGCGGCGACGGATCGTCGCACAGATGCCGTGGGTCCTGCGTGGCAATCACTCGGACAGGCTGGTCGAGGCCGGACTGCATCGCCGCTCGGCCGACCGGATCGAACTTGATCTTGGAGACAGGTTCATTCTCGATGGCGAAGTCTTCGCGCCCGGTCGCTACTGCGTAACACCGGGTCCGCTGCTCAATTTCGTCGTGCCATGACCGGGGCGCTTGCCGCACGCATATCCGCGCAGTTGCAGCAGGAGGTAAGGCCCGAAGTCGCGCGCTTTGCCGCGCAGCTGGCCGAGGATTCGGGCGCGATGGCGGCACTATTCTATGGCTCGAATTTGCGTACCGGATCGCTCGATGGGGTGCTCGATTTCTACCTTTTGTTGCCAGGCCGGCAGGTCGATCGGATCTGGCCGCGGGTAAGCTATCACGAGCGCGAGGATGGGGATGTCGTCCTGCGCGCCAAGGTCGCCACAATGAGCCTCGAGCAATTCGGCAAGGCCTGTCGGGGCAAGAGCCGCGACACCACGATCTGGGCGCGGTTCGTGCAGCCGAGCGCACTGGCATGGCTGGCAGGCGAACCCCTCATTGATCCTGTCGTTGATGCGATCAGCTCGGCGGTACAGACCGCGGCGAAGCTGGCTGTGGCGCTGGGGCCGGAGTGTGGGGCCGAGCGGGAATATTGGCGAGCCTTGTTTGCCGCCACTTACGAGGCCGAATTCCGGGTCGAGAAGGCTGGCCGTGAGGATTCGATCCTCGACATTCATGCGGCGCATTTCGACGGGCTGCTGCCCCTCGCGCTCGAGCCGCAGGGTATTGCCTTCGTTATCGACGAGGGGCGGATCGAGCCGCGCATGGATGTAGCCCAGCGCCGCGCAATATTGCTCTGGTGGCGAAAGCGTCGCCGGCTCGGCAAGCCGCTAAACCTGCTGCGGCTGGTCAAGGCCGCCACCACTTTCGAAGGTGCCGCACACTATGCCGCGTGGAAGGTCGAGCGGCACACCGGGGTGCCGATAGAGGTAACTCCGTTCAGGGAGAAGCACCCGCTCCTGGCTGCCCCGGGCGCGCTGATCGAAGTCATGCGCGCGAGAAGGTACTCCCGCGCTGGCACCTCAGATAATCAGAAATAACGCATTTCGACGCTGATCGGCACGACACCGGGACCGACATCGAAGCGGGTCTTGGTGTAGCTCGGCTTACCGAGGTTGAAGATGTTGATCGAGGGGTTGTTGGACATGGCCCCGCCATCGGCACTCAGGTCGGTCTTGCCGTTGCCATTCATGTCGTGCCGCACGGCGATGGCATAGGTTCCGGTTTCGGGGACGGGCATGCAGAATGTCATCGTGCCAGCACGCGCGGGAGCCTCCATGCGGTATATCCAGCGGCCCGATTCAAGCCAGTCGGCCTTGGTGCCCCGATAGGACTGGACGCGCACGACCCCGGACGAGGCTTTGATACCGGTTACCGTGACTTTCACCGCGGGACCTGCTCCCGCGCTGCATTTGGACATGTCGTTGCTGATCTTCTGGCGATATTGCGCCTGGGCAGGCGCAGCGATCCCGGCAGCTGCCAGCACCGCAGCCGCCGCACCAACGGCGATTCCCTTGATTGATTTCATCTGTCCACCCCGGCTCGCTTGCGCGCCCGGTCCCTTGTTTGCTCTTTCGCAGATCGAACCGCGATTTGCCGGTTTCCTAGCCGGATTCGCGTGAATTGCCCCTGAACCTCTTCGGCAGCCCACCTGCAAGATCAAGAAACGATAAGCTCACATTTACCACTGATGGCTTGCAAAGCGTGCTCGATAGGGGCGCGCTGCGTGGTTGCAGTGTGGAAAAGGCGCGGCGCTGCCTGTTTGCCTGCATCGGGCCGCGCTACAGCGCAGGTACGCATATTGTGATGGATCCACGCTTGAACGCACAAGATATGGTTACACCGCTCATCTCCCCCTCTATTCTGTCGGCCGATTTTTCGCGCCTTGGCGAAGAGGTGCGTGCCATTGACGAGGCGGGGGCCGACTGGATCCATGTCGACGTGATGGACGGTCATTATGTCCCCAACATCACCATTGGTCCGGCGGTGGTGAAGGCGCTGCGGCCACATACCGACAAGCCCTTTGACGTCCATCTCATGATTGCGCCGATCGATCCCTATCTCGAGGCATTCGCCGAGGCGGGGGCTGACATCATCACAGTGCACCCCGAAGCCGGGCCGCATATCCACCGCACGCTGCAGGCGATTCGCGCGCTGGGCAAGAAGGCGGGCGTCGTGCTCAATCCGGGCACTCCGGTCGAAACACTCGACTATTTGCTCGACCTGGCCGACCTGGTGTTGGTGATGAGCGTCAATCCGGGGTTTGGCGGGCAAAGCTTTATCGACAGCCAGCTCGGCAAGATCGAAGCCATCCGCAAGCGGATTGATGCCACCGGGAGAGACATCCACCTCGAGGTGGATGGCGGCGTCAATCCCGAGACCGCTCGGCAATGCGTGAGCGCTGGCGCCGATGTGCTGGTCGCCGGTTCGGCTACTTTCAAAGGCGGTTCGGGCGAGTATGCCCGCAACATCCGGGCGCTAAAGGGGATAGCGGCGTGACCGAAGCAGATGCTCGGACGGTGAGGGTTGATGTGGAGGCCACCGATGCGGCCGAACAATTAGCCATTCCGCTCGATGATCTGGCAGAAGAGCCGTCACGGGCTGACGAGCACCGGGTCGCCGAACGGGTGCTCGAGCCGTCGCGCGCGCTCGTCCCGCTTGACTTGGGGGCTCCCCGCATCAGCCCCGCAGAGCGGCTGGTGCGCCTGGCGTACCGGATCGGTGTGCCGGGCAAGACCCTGACGTCACCCTTGCGCAAGAGCGCCGGCTCGCGGCTGCTTGCGACGGTCGATACGCCACTTGCGGGGGACCGGTCGGCAGGTATCGCGCTCAGGGCAGGACATTTCCTTGTCCACGGGGTCAAGGCTCCGATTGGACAGCTCGATTTCGCATCCGCCAGCGCCAAGCTCACTCCTCCGTTCGAGCGGGCGGTGCATGGATATGGTTGGCTGCGCGACTTGGCCGGCTGCTGTTCGCGCGAACAGGCGGTGCCGGTGGCGATGCGAATTCACACTGCCTGGCTCGACGCCAATCCCAAGCCTGGCAAGGCGGCGGCTTGGGAGGTCGAGCAGGTGGGGCACAGATTGCTATCCTGGCTGGTCCATGCGCCACTGCTGATGACCGAAGATCGGCTTCGCGGCCGGACGCTCGCGGCGATCAGTGAAAGCGCCCGCTGGCTTGACCGCAATGTCGGCAACGCGACGGATGGGCTGGGCCAGGTGACAGGGTGGACAGCGCTCGTGGCGGCAGGCCTGCTGCTGTCTGATGGCAAACCGCGGCGGCTCTTCGCCGAGGCAGGTCTCGCCAATGCGCTGGGAGACCTGGTGGCCGAAGATGGCGGTGTCCTGTCACGCAGTCCGTTGGCGCAAATGGATGCGCTGGCGCTGCTGGTTGAACTTTCAGCCTGCTACAAGGCAGTCAAACGTGACCCACCCGAATCGGTGACAGGGATGATGGCTCTGCTTGTCCCGCCGCTTCTCACTTTGATGCATGGCGATGCAGGGCTGGGAAGCTGGCAAGGAGCCGGTGCTGTCTCTGCCGAGAAAGTCACCGGACTCGTCCGTGCCAGCGGGGTGCGGACGCGCCCGCTCAAGGATGTGCGGCAATGGGGTTTCCAGCGTGCCACTGGTGAAAAGACAGTGCTGCAATTCGATGCCGCACCGCCTCCGCTTCCCCGCCATGCCCGCGCCGGGTGCGCTTCCACCTTGGCGTTCGAGCTGTCGAGTGCCGGCCAGCGCATCATCGTAAATTGCGGCGGATCGGCCTTTGCCGGCGGCCAGGTTCCGCTCCGGATCGAGCAAGGGCTCAGGGCCACCGCCGCCCATTCGACGCTGGTGCTCGACGATGCCAATTCCACTGCGGTGCTGATCAAGGGCAAGCTGGGGGCCGGGGTCAACGAAGTCGAAATCGACCGCCGTACCATCGGCACCGGGCGCGGGACCGCGACGCGGCTAGAGGCAAGTCATGACGGCTACTCCCAACGCTTTGGCCTCGTCCACCGCCGCATCCTCGCCTTGCGCGACGATGGTACCGAACTTCTCGGCGAGGACGTCTTGTTGCCCTTCGGCAAGCGCGGTAAACGCGGCAAGATCGGCTTTGCCATTCGCTTCCACATCGGTCCCGGCATCGAATTGCGTCTTGCCGAAGACCGCAAGGGGGCCGGGCTGGCGCTGCCCGACGGGCGGCAGTGGCAGTTCCGAGTGAGCGGCGATTTCGCCGGCGAAGTTGCGATCGAGGAGAGCCTGTGGGTTGACGGAAATGGCCGCCCGCAGCCGATCGAGCAATTGGTCGTGCAGGGCATGACATCACGCAGCGGCGGGAATTTCTCGTGGCTGCTCAAACAGATGGGGTAATTCACGCGATGACCGCAGTGGTGATCAAGCGGGCGCTGCTCTCAGTGTCCGACAAAACCGGATTGGTGGATCTCGGTCGCAAACTGGCAGAGCACGGGGTTGAACTTGTGTCCACCGGCGGGACGGCAGCGGCATTGCGCGAAGCCGGGCTTGAGGTGATGGACATCTCCGATCTGACCGGCTTTCCCGAGATGATGGATGGGCGGGTCAAAACGCTCCATCCCAAGGTCCATGGCGGGCTGTTGGCGGTGCGCGACAATCCCGAACACGCCACAGCGATGGAGGAGCACGGGATCGGCTCGATCGATCTGGTGGTGGTCAATCTCTACCCGTTCGAAGCCACTGTCATGCGCGGTGCCGGACGTGACGAGATCATCGAGAATATCGATATCGGCGGACCCAGCATGGTGCGCAGCGCGGCCAAGAACCACGCATTCGTCGCCATTGTTACCGATCCTGCCGATTACGATACGCTGCTCGAAGAAATGGCCGGAGGCGGCGCGACTACGCTCGAATTCCGCAAGCAACTCGCGGCCAAGGCTTTTTCGGCCACTGCATCCTATGACTCGATGATCAGCCAATGGTTCGCCTTTGCCGATCAGGGCCAGATGTTCCCCGAAATGCTGGCAATCAACGGCAAGGACCCGGTCGAACTGCGCTATGGCGAGAACCCGCACCAGAAGGCCGCTCTCTATACCCCTGTCGGGCCCCATGCCCGCGGCATTGCGCAGGCCGAGCAGGTCCAGGGCAAGGAGCTGAGCTACAACAATTACAACGATGCCGATGCCGCGCTCGAACTGTGCGCCGAGTTCAGGGATGGTGATCCGGCGGTGGTCATCATCAAACATGCCAATCCTTGCGGTGTGGCCCAGGCCGGCAGCTTGCTCGAGGCATGGGAAGCGGCTCTGGCCTGCGACAGCGTCTCGGCGTTCGGCGGGATCGTGGCAGTAAATCGCACGCTGGATGGGTCCACGGCTGAGGCAATCGCCCGGATATTCACGGAAGTTGTGGTCGCGCCCGACGCCGATGATGAAGCGCGTGCGATCTTCGCGAAAAAGAAGAACCTGCGCCTGCTCTTGACCGGCGACATGCCCGAACCGCGCCGCGGGGGGCTGTCGGTCAAGCCGATCACCGGCGGCCTGCTGGTCCAGAGCCGCGACAATGGCGCGATCTCGCCGGACGAGCTCAAGGTGGTGACCGAACGCGCGCCGACAGAGCAGGAATTGAAGGATTGCCTGTTCGCCTGGACAGTGGCCCGACACGTCAAATCCAATGCCATCGTCTATGCCAAGGATGGCGCCACCGCGGGTATCGGCGCAGGACAAATGAACCGGCGCGACAGTTCGCGCATTGCCGCCATGAAAGCGGCCGAAGCGGCGGAGAAATACGATTGGGCGCAGCCTCGCACGGTTGGCAGCGCAGTCGCCTCAGACGCGTTTTTCCCCTTCGCCGATGGCTTACTGGCCGCCGCCGAAGCAGGGGCAACCGCGGTTATCCAGCCGGGTGGTTCGATCCGCGACGAGGAAGTTATCGAGGCTGCCAACAAGGCGGGCCTGGCCATGGTTTTCACCGGCATGCGCCACTTCCGCCACTGATCGAGACTGGGCTGTCGTTCTATCCAG
>SHLU01000103.1 GCA_004282995.1 Sphingomonadaceae bacterium | reverse complement strand
CTGGCAGCGCTCATCGATCGCTATGACGCGCTTTTTTCTGCCGGTTGCGCCTATGTCCTGCCGTTCGAGAACCGCGGCGACGAAGTGGGTGTGACGCTGCACCACCCGCACGGGCAGATTTACGGGTTCGAGAACGTACCGCAGGTGCAGCAGCGCGCAGTTGATGCCTTTGCAGCAGGATACGACCTGGCGACCGAGATTGCGGAAGCGATGCCGGATTACGGATTGGGCGAGCAGGCAGGCATGGCAGCATTCGTTCCCCGTTTTGCGCGTTTCCCCTACGAGACCTGGCTTGCCCCGTTGGTGCCACGTCAGGGGCCGTGGGACTGCAGCGACGCTGAATTGCAGGGTCTGGCGTGGTGGCTCGGCGAGATGACCCGCCGCTATGACGCGCTATTCGAACAACCGGCCGCGACCATGATGGCATTCCACGCTGCTCCGCGCGGCGGATCCAAGGGCTATCACTTTACCGTCCAGTTCTATCCCCTGCTGCGCGCGCCGGGCCGGGTCAAATACCTCGCCTCGGTCGAACAACATAGCGGCGTCTTCACAGTGGACGTGATGCCGGAAGCCGCCGCCAAAGCCCTGCGGACGCTCTAACATGCAGGCCGCTAGCATGACTGTGCCTGGCCGCGTCAATCTGATCGGCGAGCATACCGACTATAATGGCGGCATGGTCCTGCCCGCGGCGCTGTCGGTCGCGCTGACCGTTAATCTCCTGCCCCGTTCCGACCGCAGGATCAGCGTCTCGGCGCGAGGATATTCTGGCTCGGCCGAGCGAAGTCTGGACGAGCCGGCGCAGGGTCATTGGTCGGACCCGAGCGTCGGGGCGCTGCGGGAGGCGGTTGCGCTCGGGCTTCTGCAAGATGGCGCGGACATCGTCATCCGCTCCGACATTCCTGCCGGTTCGGGACTGTCCTCGTCCGCTGCACTGATCGTCGCCATTCTCAAGGCGGCGCGGCTTCAAGCCGGGGCCGACATTGGCGACCTCGACATCGCGCTGGCGGCGCGGCGGGTCGAGAACGATTACATCGGCTTACCCTGCGGTATCATGGACCAGGTTGCGGTGGCCGTGGCGCAGCCGGGTCAGGCCATTGCGCTCGACACCGCGACGTTGGATTACGAGCTTGTCGAGCTGCCGCGCAGCCATGCCATGGTGGTGCTGCATTCGGGCCATAGCCGAAGGCTGTCGGATGGACGCTATCGGCTGCGCAAGGAAGAATGCGATGCCGCCGGCCAGGCGTTCGCGACCGATGCGCTGTGCCTGCTCGACCCTGTGGCAATCGAAAACGCACCGGACATCAATCCCATCCTGCGCCGCCGTGCCCGGCATTGTTCGACCGAGCATCGCAGGGTCCTGGCGGCGCGCGACGCACTGGCTGCGAATGACCTCGCAACCTTCGGGGCGCTTATGAATGCAAGCCACGCATCGATGCGCGACGATTTCGAAGTTTCGATTCCGCAAATCGATGCCCTGGTGGCAGATGCAGTTGAATGCGGCGCGCTGGGTGCGCGGCTGACGGGCGGAGGTTTCGGCGGCTGCATTGTCGCCTGCGTCGAGGACACCGTCCGCGAGCAATGGTTGGAGCGCGTGATGGAACTTCATCCCAAGGCGCGTTTGATCGATTATGTCGGCGGCGAACCGAAAGGCTAGGCGGCGATTGCGTTGGCGAGGTTCAGGAACTGCGTCATGATCCAGTCGACCGGGGGACCAATGGTGTTCTCGATCACCCCCAGCCCCGGCGCGAACCAGGTCAGCGCGACCAGTCCCAGAAACAGCAGCATTCCGACCGGGCGTAGCCGCTCGTAGTGACGCGCCAGTGATGGCGGCAACAGTCCTTCAAGGATGTGTGACCCGTCAAAGGGCGGGATCGGCAGCAGGTTGAAGAAGGCCAGGAACACATTGACGAGAATGAAATAGAAGAACGCCTGGGCGACGACCGTGGGCTCGCCTGCCACCTCCAGCGTCAGCTGGGGCGCGGCGAGACCGAGAACGATGGCACCCAGTAGCGCCAGTACCAGATTGGTGCCCGGCCCTGCTGCCGCCACCGCCATCATCCCAAACCGCGGATTGTCGAGCCGTTGCTTCATGACCGGAACCGGCTTGGCCCAGCCGAAAACCGGACCGCCAACCGCCAGCAGGAACCCCGGCACCAGCAGTGTGCCGACCGGGTCGACATGGCGGACAGGGTTGAGACTCAGGCGTTGCTGCTCCTTCGCGGTCGGATCTCCCAGCGCCAGCGCAGTCCAGCCATGGGCTACTTCGTGAAAGACGATGGCGACGATCAGTACCGGAATAAGGATCGCGGCGAGCAGGATGGTTTCACTCATGCAGAGAAGATAGGAAGCTTGCGGCTAGTCCGCCAGCGCCTGCATGAAATGCCGGCGACAAAGCGCGCTATAACGGTCATCGCCTCCAATTTCGGTTTGCGCACCCTGCTTGACCGCATTGCCCGCACCATCGACCCGCAAATTCATCGTCGCCTTGCGCCCGCAGTGGCAGATGGCCTTCAATTCAACGAGCGCATCGGCGATGCCCAGCAGGGCGGCAGATCCGGGGAAAAGCTGCCCCTGGAAATCGGTCCGCAGGCCGTAGCACAGCACCGGTATGTTGGTTTCGTCGGCCAGCCTTGCGCATTGCCACACCTGTCCCTCGGTCAGGAACTGCGCTTCGTCGATCAGCACACAATCGACCCGTTCAGCCGTATTTTCCTCTAGCACGAAGGCGTAGATGTCGGTGGAGTCGGCAAATCGATGGGCGTCACTGGCAAGACCGATCCGGCTGCTGATCGCCCCGAAACCGGGCCGATCATCCAGCGCGGCGGTCCATAGCGAGACCTTCATCCCCCGCTCGCCATAATTGAAGGCGGTCTGCAACAGCGTCGAGCTCTTGCCCGCATTCATGCTGGAATAGTAAAAATAGAGCTTGGCCATCTCTGCTCACGCTATCGACGATTACAGGTGGATACCAGTCATTCACCGAGGCGACAGGGCGCATTCGCGATGCTAGTCCACATATATTGTGAATTGACGAGGTGAGTGGATACATGGCTGACGGAAACGCGGCGGCGAAGCAGAATGGCGTGCTCGGCTGGATCGAGCGTAGCGGCAACAGATTGCCCGACCCGGTTTTCCTGTTCTTCTGGCTGATCGCAGTGCTGATCGTGATCTCGATCCTTGCCTCCTTGCTGGGGTGGTCAGCCTCGCACCCGACCGAGCTTGATCCCGACACCGGCACAGCGCGCATCATCACGGCGACCAGTCTGCTGAGTGCCGAGAACATTCAGCGCCTGTGGGTCGAAATGCCCAAGACCTTCACCCACTTCCATCCACTCGGCTACGTGCTGGTAGTGATGCTGGGTGCTGGCGTTGCCGAGCGGGCAGGCCTGTTCGGCACCGCGATGCGCGCTGGCGTACGCAATGCGCCGCTCAGCATACTTACTCCCATCGTCGTGCTGGTGGGCATGCTCGGTAACCTCGCCGCCGATGCCGCATATGTAGTCCTGATTCCGCTTGCCGGCATCATCTTTCACGCTGCGGGGCGGCATCCCGTGGCCGGTATCGCAGCCTCCTTCGCGGGTGTCTCGGGCGGGTTTTCGGCCAATCTCGTGCCCGGCCAACTCGATGCCCTGCTCTTCGGTATTACCGAGGCAGCGGTCGAAACCGTGTTTGGCGATTTCACCGCCAATATCGCCGGCAACTGGTATTTTATTGCAGCGATGACATTCATCTTCCTGCCGGTGATCTGGTACGTCACCGACAAGGTGATCGAACCGCGGCTGGGAACCTGGGATCCAGCCCGCGCCGGGCGCGCCGCCGATGATGAACAGGGCGACCGCGCGCTTAGCGATGGCGAGCGCAAGGGTCTGCGCCGCGCCGGTCTTGCCATCCTGGGCGTTATCGCGCTGTGGTTGGTTTTCCTGTTCGGCCCCGGCACTCCGCTGATTGACGAAACGGCTAATCCCGAGGCGCAGCTTACGCCCTTCTACCAGAGCCTTGTCGGTGGCTTCTTCCTGCTCTTCCTGCTCGCCGCCTGGGCCTATGGCAGCGGAGCGGGAACGATCAAGAACCACCGCGACCTGGTCAAGATGATGTCCGGATCGATGGAGGACATGGCCTACTACCTCGTGCTCGCCTTTGCCGCCGCACATTTCGTGGCGATGTTCGCCTGGTCCAATCTCGGCCTGATCCTCGCTGTGGAAGGTGCAGACTTCCTTGGATCCTCCGGCCTGCCGGCCTGGGCGCTACTGGCTGCGATTATCGTGGTTTCATCGCTGCTCAATATCTTTGTCGGCTCGGCCAGCGCCAAATGGGCGCTGTTGGCCCCAGTTCTGGTGCCAATGCTGATGTTGCTCGGGATCACGCCGGAAATGGCCACCGCCGCCTATCGCGTGGGCGATAGCGCCACCAACATCATCACGCCGCTCATGGTCTATTTCCCGCTGATCCTGATTTTCTGCCAGCGCTGGGACAAGGACTTCGGCCTCGGCAGCTTGGCCGCGACCATGTTGCCCTATTCGATCGGGCTGCTTGCCGTGGGCCTTGCCATGACCATCGGCTGGGTCGTGCTCGACCTGCCGTTGGGTCCGGCGGCGGAAGTGTTCATGGAAATTCCGACGACAATTGATCCGACCGCGCCGGCGACGGCCAACTAGGATTGGTGCCAATCACACGGTGAGATGGCGGAGCGTGGCGGGCCTTGGCCTCGCCGCGCTCCTGCACGAAACGGAAGCGCACGGACCAGACCGTCAGTCGCTATCGTCGTCCTTGCTCAGGTCGCGCGCGACGCGCGGATCGCGCAGCAGTTGTTCGATCCGACCAGCTTCATCGAAGCTTTCGTCGGCGCGGAATTTAAGTTTGGGCGCGAATTTCAGACCTAGCCGCTTGGCGACTTCTTTCTGGAGGAACGCCGTGTTCTTGCGCAGCGCCGCAACGATTTCGTCCTCACCAAGTCCCAACAGCGGCTTCACGTAGACGTTGGCATTTCGTAGATCCGGGGTCATCCGCACCTCGGTCACCGCGATATTTGCGGCGCTGACAACGTCATCATGCACTTCCTGCCGGGCCAGCAGTTCGGACAGGATATGACGCACACGTTCGCCCACCTTGAGGACACGAACCGATTGCTGTTCTGCGGTAGATTCCTTGCGAGCCATCATGTGTCTCCTGTCGGCCGCGGTGTCGGGATCGCAGTGCTGGTCGAGCGGGCGAGCATGGTTCCGTCGGCCCCGAACAATTCGCCCTCGAGAAATATCACTCGCCGGCCGCGTCGAATGACCCGGCCCTTGCCCACCAAAGGCCCGGCCGGAACCGGACGTAGCAGCGTCATGTTGATTTCCAGGTTAAGCGGGGCCTCGACATGGTCGGTGGCCCAGACATGCGCCCAGCCCATCACCTCGTCGAGGAATCCGGCGATCAGTCCTCCCTGCACACTTCCGCGCGGCGTAATGAAACTTGCCGGCGCATTGAATCGTAATGTGATTTCCTCGCGCTCGGCATCAAAATGATCAAACTCCGCGCCAATCAAATCGGCGTGAGCTGCGCCTAGCGCGTGCCTTGTCTTCATCTCGCTCATGCGTTTGCTCCCGGCATAGGAGTTGGCAGCGCTGTCGAGGTTGCACGGGCGAGCTGATTGCCGGCCTGGTCGTAAAGCTCGCCTTCGAGGAAAGCGACGCGGCGTCCGTGCTTCACTACCCGGCCCTTGGCTGTAATTGTTTCAAGCGGAACCATGCGCAGGAATGTCAGCTTCATATCGAGGTTAAGCGGCAGGTACGCATCGTCGGTCACAGCCAGCAGCGCGCTGCCCATGACTTCATCAAGGAACCCCGCGATCAATCCACCCTGCACCGCTCCGCGCGGAGAAGCGAACTCCGCCGGCGGGGTGTAGTGCATGGTGATCTCGCCCGCTTCCGCGTCGAACGACACGAAATGCGAGCCCATCAACTTCGACGAGGGCGAACGCTGCGTCTGGTACGTCTTAGCCATGCGCTAACCGGCTGCGCCCTAGCCAATCACCAGGGTACGCTCGCGCTCCTCGACTTCGAAGACTTCGAGCTGGTCGCCCGGCTGGATGTCGTTCGTATCTGCCAGCACCACGCCGCATTCGAGACCGGCACGCACTTCGTCGACATCGTCCTTGAAACGACGCAGCGAAGCGATGGTAGTGGCCGAGACAATGACGTCTTCACGGGTGAGGCGGGCGAACAGACCCTTGCGGATAACCCCTTCCTCGACCAGCAGACCGGCGGCCTTGTCCTTCTTGCCTGAACGGAAGACTTCCTTGACCGCGGCACGGCCCACGACCGTTTCGATCCGCTCCGGTCCGAGTTCGCCGGCCATCTCCTTGGCCACTTCCTCGGTCAGATGATAGATCACGTCGTAATACATCATCCGTACGTTATCGCGCTTGACCAGTTCGCGAGCCTTGGAATTGGGCCGCACGTTGAAGCCGATGATCGGCGCGTTCGATGCCGCCGCCAAATTGACGTCGGTTTCGGTTATTGCACCGACACCTGCGTGCAGCACGCGGACCTTGATATCCTCGGTCGATACCGTGTGAAGCGCGTTGACGATCGCTTCGACAGAGCCTTGCACATCGGCCTTCACCAGCACCGGCCATTCGATGACATTTGACTGAAGGTTGTTGAACATCGTGTCGAAGCTGGTCGGAGCAAGCGCCGTGCGCTTTGCAGTCGCCTTTTCCTGTCGATATTCAGCAACTTCGCGGGCACGCTGCTCGTTCTCGACCACTGCCAGCTGTTCACCAGCCCCGGGCACGCCGCCCAAGCCCAGCACCTCGACCGGCATGGACGGGCCCGCTTCCTTGATCTGCTTGCCCTGGTCATTGACGATGGCTCGCACCTTGCCGCTCTCGGTACCGACAACGAAGATGTCGCCACGCTTGAGCGTACCGCGGGTGATGATCACGGTCGCGACCGGTCCGCGGCCCTTGTCGAGTTGCGCCTCGATCACTGTCGCTTCGGCAGGGCGATCAGGACGCGCCTTGAGTTCGAGCAATTCTGCCTGAAGCTCAATCTTTTCAAGCAGTTCGTCGAGACCCGTCTTCTTAAGCGCTGAAATCTCCACGTCCTGCACGTCGCCGGACATCTTCTCGACGATGACTTCGTGTTCGAGGAGACGGTTGCGGATGTTGTCCGGCTGCGCGCCTTCCTTGTCGACCTTGTTGATGGCAACAATCATCGGCACACCGGCAGCCTTGGTGTGTTTGATAGCCTCGATCGTCTGCGGCATCACACCGTCATCGGCGGCAACCACCAGAACCACGATATCGGTCACGTTGGCGCCGCGTTGCCGCATTTCGGTAAAGGCGGCGTGACCCGGCGTATCGAGGAAGGTGATCTTCCCCCCGTTCTTGGTCTCGACCTGGTAACTGCCGATATGCTGGGTAATCCCTCCGGCTTCGCCCTTGGTCACATTGGTCCCGCGCAAAGCGTCGAGCAGCGAGGTCTTACCGTGATCGACATGGCCCATGATAGTGACGACCGGCGGACGCGGCTGCAGAGTTTCCTCCGGATCCTCGTCAGCTGTGCTGTTGATGTCGACATCACTTTCGGAGACGCGCTTGATGTTGTGTCCGAACTCTTCGACCAGCAGCTCTGCCGTATCCTGGTCGATGGTCTGATTGACGGTGACCATCATATCCATATTGAACAACGCCTTGACCAGGTCTGCGCCCTTTTCCGCCATGCGGTTGGCCAGTTCCTGGATGGTGATGGCTTCCGGAACCACCACGTCGCGGATCTGCTTTTCGCGCGGCTTGGACGGGCCACCTTGCAGGCGGCGCTCCTTCTCACGGGCACGTTTGAGCGCGGCGAGCGAACGGGCGCGCCGGCCCTCGTCCTCGTTGAGAGCACGCGAAACGGTCAGCTTGCCCGAGCGGCGCTTGTCCTTGACGCTGGGCGCCGCACGCTTTTCTTCCTTCTTCTTCTTCTCCGCCTTCTTGGGCTCGGGCCGGGCAATCGGCGTGAACTTGCGTGCCGCGGGGGCAGGCTTGCTATCATCCGCTACCGCAGGCGCGGCATCAGCCGAAGCGTCAGCTGCAGCAGCTTCGGCATCGGCAGCCGCTTTCGCGGCAGCTTCTGCTTCTTCTGCTGCCTGTTTCTCGGCCTCTTCATCGGCCTTGCGGTTGTCCTCGGCGCGCTGCTTCTTCTCTGCTGCGCTTTCCTTGGCTTTCTTGTCGTCACGCTTGCGCGCTTCCTGAGCCAGGCGAAGCCGATCCTCCTCGGCTTCACGCTGCAACCGCGCGACCCGCTCCTGCGGGGTCTCGTCGGAAGAGCTGGCCTTCTTGGGCGCAGCTTTCTTGTGCTTCTCGGCCACCGGGGGCGGAGGCGGCGGGGGA
>SHLU01000102.1 GCA_004282995.1 Sphingomonadaceae bacterium | reverse complement strand
CTGCGCCTTGCCTTCGAACAGCCGTTTGCCGGTGGCGGTATCATCGATCTTCATGTCGATGCCGCTGGTATAGACGGTGTAACTGCGCACTTCCGGCCCGCCAAACCACGGATCATTGAAGCCATAGCCCCAGGCTCCGGCATAGCGCGAACGGTGGAAGCGGCTGGGATAGAAGCGATGGCGATAGAGCCGGCTGCGCGGGTGGTAACCGATCCACGGATCGTAGAACGGATCGGCAAAGCCGACCGTGCGCACCCGTTCGCGGCCCTCGTCGACGCCGTAATCGAAACGTACCAGCAATGTGGCATTATCTTGCGTGCCCTCGGTGTAACCAAGCTGCGCCATCCGCGCCTCGACGAGGTCGGCATACTGCGCGAATTCGAGGCTACCAGCGAGCGCCGGGTCATCGGCTACGACGGCGAAGGTCTGGCCTTGCGGCGCGGGAAGCTGCGTCGAGAAGCGGGTAACATCGGAATTGAAAGCAGTCGCGCACCCGGCGAGGCCGAACAGCAAAAGCGGTGCAGCGGTAGCCTTGACGACGCGCGAGAGGGATAAGGATTTGAACATTGTGCGGCCCCAGAATGAAGGAAACAAGAGACAGCGCAGCACGCCCACCAACGGGCCGCAGTCATCATTGATACCAGCTTTCTAGGCCAATATCCATGAACCGCGTTTGAACGTCCGGTTTTACAATGGTTTATGCAAATCTAGCCGGGATGGCGCAGTAGCCCGAGCGCTTCGTAGGCGGCATGAAGCGTGGGCAATCCGCGTTCCCGGGCCTTGGCAGCGCCCCTGGCCAGCACCGCATCGATAAATTCGTCATCACGCAGCAGTGCATTGAACCGTTCGGAAATGGGGCTCAGCGTTTCGACCAGCACTTCGCCGAGCGCAGGTTTGAAAGTGCCAAAGCCCTTGCCGCCAAATTCGGCCAATACGTGATCGATTTTCCGGTCGGTCAGCGCAGAGTACATGGTGACGAGGTTGAGTGCCTCGGTGCGTCCCTCAAGCCCGTCGATCTCGCTGGGCAAAGGTTCCGGGTCGGTCTTGGCCTTCTTGATCTTCTTCATGACAGTGTCGGCATCATCGGTGAGGTTGATGCGGCTCATGTCGGACGGGTCGGACTTGCTCATCTTGGCCGATCCGTCGCGCAGCGACATGATCCGCGCCGCCTGTGGCGGAATGAAGGGCTCGGGCAGGGTGAAGACGGGCCTGTCGTCATCGGCAAAGTCGTTGTTGAACTTCTGCGCGATATCGCGGGCCAGTTCGAGATGCTGTTTCTGGTCATCGCCGACAGGTACGTGCGTGGCCTGATACAGTAGCACGTCGGCAGCCTGCAGCACCGGATAGGCATAGAGCGCGACCGACTGGCCTTCGCGGTTCTTGCCGGCCTTGTCCTTCCACTGGGTCATGCGGCCGAGCCAGCCCATCCGCGCGGTGCCCATCAGCAGCCATTGCAGCTCGGCATGAGCCGGGACCTGGGCCTGGTTGAACAGGACGCTACGATCGGGGTCGATCCCGCAGGCGACCAGCGCAGCAGCCATTTCCAAGGTGTTGCGCCGCAACTCGACAGGGTCGTGGGACATCGAGATGGCGTGCAGGTCGGCGAGGAAGAACAGGCATTCGCTGCCTGCTTCCATTTCGTTCTGCATGCGGACCCAGTTGCGGATCGCGCCGAGATAATTTCCGAGATGCAGGTTGCCGGTCGGTTGGATACCGGAAACCACCCTCAACGTATCAGCGGACATGGATCAGACAGCTCGTTTCTTGGTGAAGGAGGCAATGCGCTCCCGGTCGACCGCGCCGATAGCCCAGGCGATCCCGAAATAGACGATCCCGGCGCAGGCGACGAGGACCAGCAGCGCGAACAGCCTTTCGAACAGGCCGGCGGCGTAGAAGGCGGATAGCAAATCGCGTGCATAGAACAAGGCTGCGCCCATTGCTGCGGCGGCGAGCAATTGCCGTGCAATTCGGCCGAGCAGCGCCAGAGGCAGCCTGTATTGGTCACGAAGACGCATGATCGCATAGAGGTAGCCGACATTGATCCAAGCTCCGATCACGCTGGCATAGGCCACGCCGATCACGCCGAACCGCTGCACGAAGGCAATGTTGAAAGCGACAAATACCGTCAAGGATATGAAGGCGGCATAAACCGGCGTGCGGGTGTCCGCGCGGGCGTAGAAATTGGGCACCAGCACCTTGACCAGGACATAGGCGGGCAGACCCATCACCAGCGCGGCCAGGACATTGCCAGTCACCGCCGCATCGGAAAGGTCGAAACGGCCGCCCTGGAAAATCATCGTAACAAACGGCGTGGCGCAGATTGCCAACGCCACTGCTGCGGGGATGGTCAGCAGCATCGACAGCTCGATTGCATCGGACTGGATCCGGTCGGCACCTTCGCGGTTCTTGCTACCGACGAATTTGGACAGCGTCGGCAGGATTGCCGTCGACAGGGCGATGCCGATGATCCCGAGTGGGAGCTGGTTGAGCCGGTCGGCATAATTCATGTAGCTGACCGAACCGCTTTCGAGCTGGTTGAGGAAGTAGAGCTGGACCAGCGTGTTGATCTGGTAGGCGCCGCCGCCAATCGCTGCCGGCAGCGCGATGATCGACAGCCGCTTCACCTCCGGCGTGATACGCGGCCAAAGCAGCCTGGGACGAAAGCCCTCGACCCGGACCCAGATATAGAGCCAGGCCAACTGCATCACGCCCGCACCGGTGACCGTCCAGGCGATGGCATACGCGACCTGCTCGACGCTGGCACCGCTGTCCATCCAGCGTTCGCCAAACAGCAGCGCGACGATCAGGATGACGTTGAGGATGATGGGAAAGCTCGCTCCCGGCGCAAAGCGCGAGACCGAATTCAGCATGCCGGTGAACAGCGTCACCAGGCTGACCAGCAGGATGTAGGGGAACATGATGCGGGCGAAATCGACCGCCATGTCGAATCCCTGCGGATCGACCGGCTTGTCCGCCAGGACCCAGATCACCGCCGGCATTGCCAGTTCCAGCACAGCTACCAGCGCAATCAACACCGGGAGAAATACGCTTAGTACATCGTTGCTGAAACTGCGCGCTTCTTCCAGTCCGTCATCGCCCTCGCTCGCGCCGTGCAGGCGCTTCGAGAACATCGGTACGAATGCGGCCGAGAACGCCCCTTCGGCAAACAGCCGACGGAAGACATTGGGGATGATAAAGGCCTGGAACCACGCATCGGTCACCGCATTGGCGCCGAGAACGCGCGAGAAGATCATCTCGCGCGCCATGCCGGCTATGCGGCTAACCATGGTCAGCCCGCCGATGGTCCCGACGTTCTTGAGAAGGCTCACAGCGCCGCGCCCACTATCGGGCCCGGGTCCTAGGCGTTGCCAGCCGGCGTATCGCCGCCCTGCGCCGCAGCTTCTTCAGCCGCTTTCTGTTGCAGGCGCTGCATATAGAGGCCGTTGAAATCGATCGGGTCGAGCATCAGCGGCTGGAAACCCAGATCGCGGGTCGCATCGGCGATGACGCGACGTGCGAAGGGGAACAGGATGCGCGGGGCTTCGGCGTAGAGGAACATATGCGCTTGTTCTTCAGCCAGGTTGCGGATGCCGACGAGACCGGCATACACCAATTCGATCAGATAGAATGCGCCCTGTTCGGTCTTGGCCTCGACATTGACCTTGAGTTCGACCTCGGAAACTTCCTCGTTCACCGGAGTCGCACCGATATTGAATTGCAAGTCGATCTGCGGCTGCTCGCTCCACTGGTAGACGCCGGGAGCATTCGGATTCTCGACCGACAAGTCCTTGATATACTGCGTGATGAAACCGGCAGTGGGCTGATTGTCGGCACCGTTGCCGCCGGCAGCCGGGTCCATGTTGAGATCGGTGAGAACGTCGCCTTCGTCGGCCATGGTGTTACGTCTTTCGTCTAGCTTGAGAGAATCCCGGCCGGAAGGTTTGTGTCCGGCATCTTGCCCGCGCGCCTAGCATCGCTGGCGAATGCTCGCAACGCCGCTTATGCGGTCAAGGCATCCGGCGCGCGCGTGAGACGACCGGACGTTGTGAATTTGTAATGGGCCCCTATGTAGGACTAGAGCGTTAGGCACAGGACTTACGCGGCAAAACATGATACCGTGACGCCAGTCACCCGGCGCCGGACAAAGGTGAAAACACACGTGATTTACGAGATCGTCATCCTCGCCATGATTGCAGCCTTTCTGGGCATGCGCCTCTATTCGGTGCTTGGTCAAAGGGCAGAGCACGAGGAAGAAATCGTCCCCAACCGCTACGAATCGAACGAAACCGCAGCTTCCCGAGGGGATAACACCGCCAAACCTGCTGCCCAGATTATCGATCTGCCGCGCAACCCAAACCTTCACCCGTCCGTTGAGGAAGGCGTGCGTGCGATCGCAGTTGCCGATCGCAGCTTCGATCTCACGACCTTCCTCGAAGGTGCCAAGGGGGCCTACGCGATGATCCTCGAAGCATTCTGGAATGGCGACAAGGACACCTTGCGCGATCTGTGCGAGCTTGATGTCTATCAAAGCTTTGCCGGTGCGATCGATGCGCGCGAAGAAGCCGGCCATACGCTCGACAATGCCCTGGTACGGATCGAGGATGCGACCGTGCGCGGGGCCGAACTTGATGGCAGCACGGCCCGGGTGTCGGTGCTTTTCGTGTCCGATATCGCTGCGGTAACCCGCGATACAGACGGCAATGTCATCGCCGGTTCGCTCGACGATGCGATCGAGAGCCGCGACATCTGGACCTTTGCACGCAATATTGATGCCGCCGGGCCCGACTGGACTCTTGCCGAGACCGATGAAGGCTGACAGCCTCCGCGCGACAGCCGGGAATGCAAGAGGGGATTCGGATGCGTCGTTGGTTCGCAGCATTTGCCACGCTGGCTGTGGGTGCCTGCACGATCATTCCCGACAGCAAGCCGCCGAGCCCGCTCGAACCGGTGCCCGAGGCAGCCGTTCCCAGCGCCTCTTATCTCGAAATTTCCAAGGGCCAACGCGTCGGTGCCCTGGACATTGGGCGGGAGGATGCCGATCAGGCGCTCGCCGCGTTTGTGGCCAGTTGCGACTGGCTTACCCGTAAGGAAGACCGTAGCGGTCTGACCGTCCCAACCGACTGGGAACCTGCCTGCACGGCCGCGCGAACATGGCCGTACAATGGCGGACGGGCATTCTTCGAAGGGTATTTCGAAGCCGCACGCATCAGCGACGGCAAGGCTTTCGCGACCGGCTATTTCGAGCCCGAGATCGATGGCAGCCGCACCCGCCGTCCCGGCTATGACGTGCCGGTCTATCGCGTTCCCGACGATCTCGTGCGAGGCTGGCCCGACGAGATCCCCGAAAGTGAGCGAACGGGGCGTGCGCCGCTTGGCCGGATTGACGGGAATGGCCGCCACGTCCCCTATTATACCCGCGCCGAGATCGAGGATGGGGCACTGGCCGGACGCGGGATTGAGATCGCCTGGGCGAAGGATCCGATCGAGATGTTCTTCCTGCAAATCCAGGGTTCGGGCCTGCTCCGCCTCCCCGGCGGGGAAATTATGCGAATCGGTTATGCCGGGCAAAACGGGCGCGGCTACACCGGCATTGGCGGGGTCATGCGCGAACGCGGGCTGATCGGCGACGGACCGGGACAATACCCTGGCTCCATGCAGGGCATCGTCCGTTACCTGCGTGAAAACCCGGAAGAGGGGCGCGCGCTCATGCGCTCCAACGAAAGCTGGATCTTCTTCCGCGAACTGACCACTGATGGCCCGCTCGGATCGCTTGGCATTCCGGTCCGGCGCGGCAACAGTGTGGCGGTCGATCCGAATTTCGTGCCCTATGGCGCGCCGGTGTGGCTCGATCTTGACCGCGACGTGGCCGATGGCCTCTGGATCGCGCAGGATACGGGCGGCGCAATCAAGGGCGCCAACCGGTTCGATACGTTCTGGGGCAATGGCGGAGATGCAGCCGAGATCGCTGGAGCAATGAGCGCGCGCGGCGAGGCGTTGGTATTGTTGCCGGTGGGCGTAGTCGACCGCCTGAACGCTCGCCAGCCGCCGCGGTGAGCCATCCTCGAGGACTCACCGAGGATGAGGCCACGGCCTGGAAAACGCTGGCCGCAACGGTCGAACCGATCGATCCGGCCAGGAAAGTCGACAGCAAGCCTCCCTCCGCCGCCACGCCGTCGCCTGGCTCTGCAGAGAAACCGCTCCATCCTGCTAAGAAGCCTGCGACTCGTGCGCCCAAGCCAATGCCAAGCGTCCCGCGGATAGCCCGGCAGATTTCCGCGCCTGGCAATCTCGACTCGCATTGGGATCGTCGTTTGAAATCGGGCGAAATCGCGCCTGACCTCAGCCTCGATCTGCACGATCACGGACTCGATGCCGCTTACTCCCGGTTGATGGACGGAATGGAACAGGCGCAAAGTCTCGGTGCGCGGGTGGTGCTGATTGTCACGGGACGCTCGCGCCCGGTCGACCCGGCTGACCGTTCGACGAAGCGCGGCGCTATCCGCGCCAAGATCCTCGATTGGCTGGCGGCGAGCGAACACGGCGCGAGTATCGCTGCCATTCGCAAGGCGCATCGTCGCCACGGCGGCGAGGGTGCGCTCTATGTCGTGCTGAGACGGCAGCGATAATTGGTTAGCTAGTTGATGAAAAAGGCCCCCGACATCGCTGTCGGAGGCCCTTGATCTTTGGCAAGTGACTTCGGTCTTACTTGCCGTAGGTGACGTCGAACCGGTCTGCATCCATCACCTTGGTCCATGCCCGCACGAAGGTGTCGAGGAACAGCTGTTCATTGCCGTTCTCGGCAAAGACCTCAGCCTGGGCGCGAAGCTGCGAATTGGACCCGAAGACGAGGTCGGTTCGCGTGGCGTGCCACTTGCTTTCGCCAGTCTTGCGACATTTACCAACGAACTCCTCGTCGCCGCTTTCATCGACCACTTCCCACACCACGCCCATTTCGAGCAGGTTGACGAAGAAGTCGTTGGTCAGCTGGCCCGGACGATCGGTCAAAACGCCGATGCTGTTGCCATGTTGGGTGTGCTTGGTGACGGCACCCATCGCCCGCATCCCGCCAACTAGCGCGGTCATCTCGGGGATCGAGAGGCCCAGCAGATGCGCCCGGTCGACCATCATGTCCTCGGTCTTCACGTTCGCCTTGGTCTTGAGATAGTTGCGGAATCCGTCGGCAAAGGGCTCGAGCGGTTCGAAGCTCTCGGCATCGGTCTGCTCGGCAGTTGCATCCCCGCGCCCGGTGGTGACATCGACTCTGACCGAGTGGCCGGCATCCTTTGCGGCCTTCTCGACAGCAGCGGCACCGGCCAGCACAATGGCGTCGGCCATCGACAGATTGCCGCGCAACTCGTCGAGCCTGGACAGAACCTTGCCCAGTTCCTCGGGATCGTTGACCGCCCAATCCTTCTGCGGGGCCAGCCGCACCCGTGCGCCATTGGCACCGCCGCGGTGATCCGAATTGCGGTAGGTCGAAGCCGAAGCCCAGGCTACTTTCACCAACTCGCTGACGGACAGACCGCTGTCGAGCACCTTCGACTTGAAGGATCCCACGTCGCTGTCCGACGGTGTGTTTCCGGCTGGAACCGGATCCTGCCAGATCAGGTCTTCGGCCGGTACTTCGGGACCCTGGTAACGGACCTTGGGGCCCATGTCTCGGTGGGTCAGCTTGAACCAGGCACGGGCGAAGGCATCGTCCAGTGCCGCCTGGTCGTCGCGGAATCGCTCCGAAATCTTGCGATAATCCGGATCGCGCTTCAGTGCCATATCAGCGGTGGTCATGATGGTCGGGACCTTCTTGCTCGGGTCTCGCGCATCTGGTGCCATGTCGGCCTCTTCGGGGTCGATCGGTGTCCACTGGTTGGCACCGGCGGGCGACTGGGTAAGTTCATATTCGTATTTGAACAGCAGTCGGAAATAGTCGTTGCCCCACTCGGTCGGGTTGGGTGTCCACGGGCCTTCAATGCCGGAGGTGGTGATGTGCCCCTTGCCGATTTCATCGGGGTCGGTCAGCCAGCCGAAGCCCATGCTATGCAGATTTTCGCCTTCGGGTGCCTTGCCGAAAGTGTCCGAAGGCTTGGCCCCGTGGCACTTGCCGAATGCATGTCCGCCAGCGGTGAGAGCAACGGTTTCCTCGTCATTCATCGCCATGCGAGCGAAGGTTTCCTTCATGTCGCGGGCCATGCCTTCAGGATCGTTCGGGTTGCCGCCGGGGCCTTCGGGATTGACGTAGATGAGACCCATCTGGATCGCTGCCAGCGGGTTTTCGAGCGCCTTGCCTTCATCGGGCAGGATGCGGGTTTCGACGCCTTCGTCGACCCACTGTTCCTCGCTGCCCCAATAGACATGCTCGGGTTCGAACACGTCCTTGCGACCGCCGC
>SHLU01000101.1 GCA_004282995.1 Sphingomonadaceae bacterium | reverse complement strand
TGAAGGTGTCACCACCGCCAATCACGAACTCGGTCTGATAATTATTCGGAATATCCGACAGGACCGAAAGTGGGTAGTTGGCCGAGCGCGCGACATCGAGCATGGCCTCGTCGATGTCGGTGGCGAATATCTGGACATAGGGGCGTTTGCCGTGCGCATCAGCCGCGGCCGCGAACATCATGGCAATCGAATAGGCTTCCTCGCCGCTCGAACAGCCTGGCACCCACACACGGATCTCCTCGCCGTCGCGCACTTCGGCTACCATGGGGTCGATAACCTGCTGATTTAGCGTCCCGAACAGTTCGCTGTCGCGGAAGAACCGGGTCACGTTGATCAGAAGATCGCGAAATAGTGCGTTGCACTCGGCCCCGTCATTGCTCAGACGATCAAGATAGTCGCGCGCTTCCGTCAAGCCCAGAACCTGCATCCTTCGAGCGATCCGCCGGTTCAGCGTGCTGCGCTTGTATTGCGAGAAATCGTGGCCGACCGCTTCCCGGAGAACTGCGCACAGATTGTCCAGATAGCCGGAGGTATTGGCTGGATCGTTGAACACATCGCGCGATGGTTCGCTGCGGGAAAAATAGTTGCGAAGCGCCTGGACGATCTCGCCGGGGCGAGACACGATATCCACGCATCCAGTGCCAATCGCGGCGGCCGGCATCCCGTCATAGGCTGCGGTGTCCGGTGCCTGCGCAACAACAACGCCGCCGCCTTCCCTGATGGAGCGCAGCCCACGGCTGCCATCCCCACCAGTGCCCGACAGGATCACGCAGGCAGCGCGGTCCTTGCGATCAGCAGCCAGACTTTCGAAGAAGTCGTCGATTGGTCGCCGCATTCCGCGTGGATCGGTAAATTCCGTCAGTTCGAGAACGCCGCCATTGACCGCCAGTCCATTGCCCGGAGGAATGACGTAAATGTGATCGCGCGCCAGCGTTTCGCCACCCTCGGCCTGCTTGATAGGCATGGAGGTATAGCGTTCGATGAGTTGTGCCATCAGCGATTCATGCGTCGGATCGAGATGCTGGATGACGACGAATGCCATCCCGCACCGCCCGTTGAAGCCGCCGAACATTTCCCGAAGCGCCTCGAGGCCCCCAGCCGACGCCCCGACACCGACAATAGGGAAATCGTCCACAATGCTCGTCATATGGATAGATCCCTTCCCACCCTAAAGGATCTGGGAGCGAGCAATGATGCTGTAGCTCGACGCAAGCGCCTCGACACTTCCGAGCACTGCCCAGTTGGTATCGGCGGTCAACTCGCTGAGTTGCTGCATATCTTCACCCAGCGCGCGGTCGTAGAGGTCGAAATCATTCTGTTTCGCTCGCATCACGCCAAATTGCGATGCGAGCACGAGGGCAACCTTGCCGTCCAGCGTCAGCTTGGACATGTATACGAGATTGAGAAACGGCGTTCCATCACGCTTCACATTCGGGATGACAAATTTCTCATCGAGCATCTTCTCGTCGCCCAGATATGCTCGCATCCGCTCTCGCACCGGACCGGCCCCGTTTGCCGGTTGCAGAAACCGGCAGTTCCGTCCGAGCACTTCGTCCGGGTCGTAACCGGTTAACTCGCAGAATCCCACGTTGACCCCAACCAGTGGGCAATCGGGTGCGGTATAATCTGCCACAGTGAGGGCGACCTTGCTCCGCTCGAAAATTCGGCAAAGCGACGCCGGTAGCTCAGCATCAGTGAAATCAGCTTTCATATCAGGCACACCACCTTCCGAGTGCCTGCGTGGCAAATTGAACATTCGGTCGAAGGTGTCTAACGGCCAAAGAGCCGCTACGTTCCTGCAGTTCAGCGCCCCGAAGGATCAACGAAGTTGCCGGCACCGATATTCGCATTCACCACTCCGCCATCGATCGGCAGCGTCGTACCTACGACATAATCGCCTGCACGGCTGACCAGGTAAATCGCGCCTGCCGCCATGTCTTCCGTCGTACCAACGCGCTGGCTGGGAATGCCCTTGGCAACGAGGTCCTCGTTATCCCGCGCGGCACGGTTCATCGCGCTGGGAAACGCACCTGGACCGATACCGTTGACGATGATGTTATCCTTGACCAGTTCAGCCGCCATTCGCCGCGTGAGGTGGATGAGGCCAGCCTTCGATGCCTGGTAAGGATAGGTCGGCCACGGGTTGGATTTCATCCCGTCGATACTGGCAATCATCAGCACCTTGGCAGGACGCTCGGGGGTCCCGGCCGCCTTGAGAAGGTCGACCAGTTTCTGGGTCAGGAAAAAGGGTGTCTTGACGTTGAGGTCCATCGTCCGGTCCCAACCGGCTTCGCTGAATTCCTCGAACGGCTCGCCCCATGCGGCACCTGCGTTATTGACGAGGATATCAAGCTTGTCCTCGCGCGAGGCCATCTCGTCGGCCAGTTGCTGGATGCCTTCGATTTGCGACAGATCGCCGGTCAGGCCGATGACCCTTTCGCCCAGTTCATTGGCAGTCTCGTCAACCTGCTCCTTCTTGCGCGCGACAATATAGACCCGCTCGCAACCTGCCTCCAGCAAGCCCTCGACGATCATCTTGCCGATCCCGCGCGAACCTCCTGTGACCAGCGCGACGCGGCCTTCGAGGCCGAACAATTCCCTGAGGTTCATCATCTCGATTGTCTCCTGTTCAATAGCCGCTGAGTTCGGCCACACGGCCGGCGTGGTAATAGGCATCGCCAAGGAATTCCTGCAACGCCCGGTCGCGCTTCATGTAGAGCCCGATGTCGTATTCGTCGGTCATGCCGATGCCGCCATGCATCTGCACGCCCTCGCGTACCGCCAGACCTGCGGTCTTGGCGACCTTGGCCTTGGCGACCGAGGCCATCAGGCTGGCGCGCTCGCTGCCGGCGTCTAGCAATTGTTGGGCCTTGATGACTGCGGCGCGGGCGATCTCAACTTCTGAATAGAGATGCGCTGCCCGGTGTTGCAAAGCCTGGAATTCGCCGATCAGTGTACCGAACTGCTTGCGCTGCTTGAGGTAATCGACCGTCATGTCCATTGCCCCGCGGGCGACGCCGACACCTTCGGCGGCACTGCCGACACGTCCGGCATCAAGCATTGCGTTGAGGATTGCTCGGCCATTGTCGACTTCGCCGATTACCGCGTCGCCATCCAGTTCCACGCCGTCGAACTTCGTGTGCGTCGCCATGGAACTATCGACCAGCCGCACCGCATCGTGGCTCATGCCCGCTGCATCCCTGGGTACCGCGAACAAGGTGATGCCTTGCTCATCGCTATCCGAGCCGGAGGTTCGCGCAGCAACCACCAGCATATCGGCACTGGCACCCTGGACAACGAAATCCTTTTGACCCGACAGCTTGAACCCGTTGCCCGATCGTTCAGCTTTGCAGGTAATGGTCTCGGGTCGGTGCTTGGGTCCCTCGTCCACGGCAACCGCGAACACGCTCTTGCCTTCAACCAGGCCAGGCAAATAACGGCCGCGAAGATCGTCGCTGCCATGTTTTAGCGCGGTGGCGGCCAGCACCGAGGAAGTCAGGAATGGCGACGGCGTCAGGTTGCGGCCGATCTCTTCGAGCACGATGCCGGCTTCAACATGGCCCATTCCGAGTCCGCCGTCGGCTTCGTCGACAAGGATGCCGTTAAAGCCCATTTCGCCGAACTGCTCCCACAATCCGTGGCCGAAGCCGTCCTTGCAATCGCGGTCGCGCCAGTGGCGCAGTTGCTTCGCAATCGCGCCTTCCTCGGCCATGAACTGGTTCGCACTTTCGGCCAGCATGGCCTGATCGTCGTCGTGATAGAGTGGCATGGGTTCAGTCCCTTGAAATCGTGGTCAGTGCGGGCTTGCCGGCTCAGCCGCCCGGCAGTTCGAGAATGCGCTTGGAAATGACATTCAGCATTACTTCGCTGGTTCCACCCTCAATCGAGTTCGCCTTGGTGCGAAGCCAATTGCGCGACGTTTTGCCGCCGCCAGTCTCTTCGCTGTCCCATTCCAGCGCGCGGCTGCCGCCGGCACTCATCATCAGCTCATGCCGACGCTTGTTAAGCTCCGTCCCTGCATATTTCATCATATTGGGCTGGGCTGGATGGGACTTGCCGACCTTGATCTCGTCGAGGAATTTCTCGCCCATCGCCGAATAGGCCAGCGCATCGACATCAAACATGGCAAGCTCGGCGCGCAGAACCGGGTCAAGTTCGCCTGCCTGCCGCTTGAGCGCCGCGCCTATAGCGCTGGTCCGATCGCCGCCATCGGCGCCGGAAATCATCTCGCGCTCGTGACCGAGCAGGTATTTCGCCACGTCCCAGCCGCGATTGATCTCGCCGACATAGGCGGGCACATCCTCGCCATAGCTCTTGGGCACATCGACATCGTCAAAGAATGTTTCGCAGAATGGCGAGTTGCCGCTGATCAGCAGGATCGGCTTGGTCGAGACGCCTGCAGTTTCCATGTCGAACAGCATGAAGGTGATGCCGCGATACTTGTCGTTCTTGTCGGTGCGGACGAGGCAGAAGATCCAGTCGGCCTTGTCGGCATAGCTGGTCCACACCTTCTGGCCATTGACGGTCCAGTGATCGCCCTTGTCCTCACCGAAGGTCTGCAGCGAT
Source organism: Sphingomonadaceae bacterium (assembly GCA_004282995.1). Taxonomy (GTDB): domain Bacteria; phylum Pseudomonadota; class Alphaproteobacteria; order Sphingomonadales; family Sphingomonadaceae; genus Parerythrobacter. The sequence continues at coordinate 3,831 of SHLU01000101.1, read as the reverse complement.
ACGAGGTCCGATCCGCTGCCCGGTTCGGAATACCCCTGGCACCAGCGGATTTCACCGCGAGCGATTTCGTTGAGGAAGCGCTGTTTCTGTCCTTCGGTCCCGAAATGCAGCAACGCAGGGCCAAGCATCCATATGCCGAAACTCGACAGCGGGGGACGCGCACCAATGGCAGACATTTCCTCGCGCAGGATCTTGGCCTCGGCCGGATTAAGCCCCGCACCGCCATATTCCTTTGGCCAGGCCGGGACGGTATAACCCTTCTCCACGCAAGCCTCGAACCAGGCTTTCTGGGTATCATTCTTGAAACTCGCCTTGCGGCCACCCCAGTAGACGTCGTCCTCGTCGCGCACGGGCTCGCGCATTTCCGGGGGGCAATTGGCCTCCAGCCAGTTACGGGTTTCTTGGCGGAATTTTTCCAGTTCGGACATGGTGCCGACTCCTCTCATCGTCTCCAACTTGACGTATACGTTAGGGCGTTTTCGGAAGAAGGCGCAAGGCGAAGTTTTGCCGCCCAGCCCTGTCTCGCCATGCCGTAGCGTCACGTGTTCGCGCGTTGACGAACGCCACCATCGGCCTAAGCTGGTTGCAAAATGAAATGGGAGAGAATGGGGATGCGATTCTCCGGCAAGACGGTTGTCATCACCGGCGCAGCATCGGGTATCGGGCGCGAATCTGCGCTGCTTTTCGCGCGCGAAGGGGCGATTGTCTACGCCGCCGATATAGATGATGAAACGGGCAAATCGCTGGGGTCCGAGAGCTCCGGCACGATCCGCTATCGCCATTGCGACGTGTGCTCGCCCAAGGCGATCGAGGCGCTTATGGATGGCGCTGCGCAGGAAACCGGTGGCATCGACGTGGTCTTCAACAATGCCGGGGCCGGCGGCGCGCGCGAACCCATCGACGAGATCGAACCGGCCGAATGGGACCGGACGATGGACCTGTTACTGCGATCAGTCGCTTTCGGTATCCGCTACGCGGTACCACACATGAAGGACCGCCCGGGCGCTGCAATCGTCAACGTATCCAGCGTCGCCGCAGTCGGCCCCGGCTATTCGCCCACCGCCTATGCCGTGGCCAAGGCCGGCGTCCTGCACCTGACAAAGCTGGCCGCGGCCGACCTTGCGCAATTCGGCATTCGCGTGAACGCGATCCAGCCGGGTTTCATAAACACCAATATCTTTACCTCCTCGCTCGAGATCCCGGACGAGCAGAAGGACATGGCCAAGGGCATGATCGCGCAGATGAGTTCCAACGCGCAGCCGGTCAGACGCGGCGGACAACCGCGCGACATCGCCGAGGCCTGCGCCTATCTCGCCAGCGAAGCGGCAGGCTTCATCAACGGCACATCGCTGCTGGTCGACGGCGGGATTACTATTGGCCCGCGTGAAAGCTGGGATCCCGAAGCGCCGGGGATGTTCGAGGCGTTGCAACAGTTGGAAGCAGCTGCCCAGCAGGCCGACGCCTGATGGGGTTCATTCAAGGCAAGCTGCCCATGCGGCTGAAACTCGTGCACGGCTCGGGCGCAGTTGCCTTCGGGGTCAAGGACACCGGTTTCAGCTTCTTTCTGTTGATCTTCTACAATCAGGTGCTTGGCATGAATGCCGGCACCGTCAGCGCTGCCCTGGCGATCGCGCTTTTGGTCGATGCCTTCGTCGATCCGCTGATCGGCAATTTGTCGGACCGGACCTACACAAGGTGGGGCCGACGCCTGCCCTGGCTATACCTTGCTCCGGTCCCGCTGGCATTTGCCTGGATCATGCTGTGGTCGCCCCCTGGCGGCGAGGCCCCATCCTTCCTTGGCTTGCTCGGCATCGCCATCGGGGTGCGCGTACTGCTGTCAGCCTGCGAAGTTCCATCGGTCAGCCTCGTGCCAGAAATAACCTCGGACTATGACGAGCGAACCACGCTGTTCCGCTATCGCTACCTCTCCGGCTGGACCGGCGGAATCGTCATGATGCTGTTGGCCTATACGATTTTCATGCCCGGGCAGGACGGAATGTTGCAGGCCGAAGGCTATGCCACCTTCGGCATATTCGGAGCCTTGCTAATGGTTCTGTCGGTGGTTGGTTCGGCGGCCGGCCAGCACCATATCGCGGCGCATCTGCCCGCACACCGGCCCGGCCCCTTCTCATTGCGCGCAGCTTTCTCCGAGATACGCGATGCATTCTCGGAGAAAGCTTTTCTCATCTTTGCCGCCGGCGGGCTTGCGGCCTACATCGGTCAGGGGATGACCTTTTCGATGACGAACTACGTCAACCTGTTCGTGTGGCAATTCGAAGGGGCTGCGCTGACTGCATTCCCGGTGGTTCTGTTTGTTTCGGTGGTGATGATGTTTTTCCTCGTCGGACCGATGCACCGGTCCTTGGGCAAGCCCCGCAGCGCGGCCTACAGCGCTATCGGCGCGCTCGTTTTCGCACTCGCACCGTTTATTCTGTTCGTTGGCGGTGTCTGGCCCCAGCCAGGCGCACTCGCCTCGACGCTGCTGGTCTATGCCTTTCTGCTGATCAGCAACACGCTGGGCATTGTTGTTATGATTTCCGCCTCGTCGATGGTCGCCGAGATCGTCGAAGCCTATGAGGAACGCGGAGGCCGCCGCGCCGAAGGAGCCTTTTATTCGGGCAACTGGCTGGTCCAAAAATGTGCCACCGGGGCCGGTATCTTCCTGACCGGTCAGATCATCGCCATTTCGCAATTGCCGAGCAATTCGGCGCCCGGCAACGTGCCCAAGCCCGTGCTCGACGAAATGCTGTTCTGGTATGCCGGTACGGCGACTGTCCTTGCCTGTATCGCAGCCTTCTGGTTGATCCGGTTTCCCATCGACCGCGTAGACCACGAACGACGACTTGCCATTCTGGGTGAAGCCGCGCGCGCCGACCCCGACGCCCATGCAATAGCGCCCTAGAAGCAGCGAATCCTACTTGGCGCGCCCAATGCCCTCTGCCACGGTCGCGCCATAAGTTTGAAGAACAATAGAGAGAGCGAGAAGGAGACCCTCATGGATTTCGAACCGACAGAACGGCAGCAGTACTGGCGCGACCGCGTCAAGACCTTCATCGAGAAGGAAGTCCGTCCCGCCATCCCGACCTACAAGGAGCAGGATGAGCAAGGTGATCGCTGGAAAGTCATCCAGGTAGTCGAGGATCTCAAGGCCAAGGCCAAAGAACAGGGGATTTGGAACCTGTTCATGCCGCCTCGCAACGAGGGACACCACCACGTCGAGGACAGCTTCGAATTTGAGGGTCCGGGCCTGACCAATCTCGAATATGCACTTTGCGCAGAGGAGATGGGGCGTGTGGGCTTCGCTTCCGAAGCCTTCAACTGCTCCGCGCCGGACACCGGCAATATGGAGGTGTTCCATCGCTACGGAACGCTCGCGCAGAAGGAAGAGTGGCTGCGTCCGCTGATGAACGGCGAAATCCGCTCCGCATTCCTCATGACCGAGCCAAACACGGCATCCTCGGATGCGACCAATATCGAAACACGGATCGAACGTGATGGCGACGAATATGTCATCAACGGTCGCAAATGGTGGTCTTCGGGCCTCGGCGATCCGCGTTGCAAAGTGGCAATTGTCATGGGCAAGACCAATTTGGAGGCCCAACGCCATGCCCAGCAGTCGCAGGTCATCGTCCCTGTCGATGCGCCAGGCGTGAACATTATTCGTCACCTGCCTGTGTTTGGCTATGATGATGCACCGCACGGTCACATGGAAGTGGAACTCAAGGACGTCCGTGTGCCCGTCGACAACGTCCTGCTTGGCGAAGGGCGCGGTTTCGAGATCGCGCAAGGGCGCCTCGGCCCGGGACGCATCCACCACTGCATGCGCACCAT
>SHLU01000100.1 GCA_004282995.1 Sphingomonadaceae bacterium | reverse complement strand
TCAGGCGCGGGCGCAGGTGCCGGCTCTTCCCCGGGTTTCACGAGCTTGCGGCGGCGCTTCACCTCGACCGCCACCTTGTTGGTGCGGCCGTGGCTGAAGGTCTGCTTGACCTCACCCGCATCCACGCTCCGCTTGAGACCAAGCGGTTTGCGGGTCCGGGGCTTGTCGTTTTCGTCGCTCATAAAACTCGTATCTTTCTCTCGTATCAATTCGTCTTTGCGGCGGCAGCCATATCATTGCCACCGTCATCCGGTTCGCCAGTTGGCGTTCCTGTATAATGCAGCAAGCGCAGCAAGGCCTGTTCGACCCGTTCGGCAGGTTTGCGGCCCGCCACACCCAGATGGACGACGTTCTCGCGGCCCAATGCCACAGACAGAGCCGCCCGGTCCAGTGGCAAGCGGATCCCGCGTGCTCCCGAACCTTCGATATCCCGTCCCACGCGCCAGGCCTGGTCGAGCTTGGCGGTACCGCCCTCGCTAGCGTCAGCAGCATGCATCAACAGATCCAATACGCCCCCGCGCGCCTGTTCGCCGATCCGGTCCGATCCCAAGATAAGAAATCCGGCCCGCATTTCGAGACCTAATCTATCGAGCAGGACACGAACCAGTGCAGATTCGATCCGTTCGGGCAGATCCACTGCCACGGTCAGACTGGCGCCCTTGAAGGCGCGCGCCAAAGCACCGCGCAGCTTGCCCTTGGCCATGGCCTGTTCGAGCTCGCTGCGCGAAACGCCGATCCAGGCGCCGCGACCGGGTGCGCGCGCCAACACGTCTGGCAGCACGTCGCCATCGGGTGAAATGGCGAGCCGCACCAGGGCGCCGCGTTCCCCGTGATTCCCGGTCAGAATGCAGCGCCGCTCCGGGCAGGCTTCGCCGGGCCCGGATTTGCTCCGGGCCGCGGTGTCGTCAGAGTTGAGGGAGCCTACGCGCTCATTGTTCGGAGTCCGCATTGGCGGCCTCCTGCGTGTCAGAACCGGCAGCAGGTGCCGCGCTTTCTTCGTCTTCGAACCAGTGGGCGCGGGCAGCCATGATGATTTCGTTGCCCTGCTCTTCGGACAGCCCATACTCGCCAAGCACGCCGGCCTTGTCCTCGGTGCGCTGGTTGCGGCGGAGCGGCGGGCCGTCCGCAGCGTTGCGACGACGCGGAGCTTCGCGCTTCTTCTGGATCAGTTCGTCGGTGGCAAGATCGGCCAGATCGTCGAGAGTCTTGATCCCGGCCTTGCCCAGCGTCACCAGCATCTGTTCGGAAAGATGCGGCAATTCGGCGAGTTCGTCCTCGACACCCAGTTCGCGGCGTTCTTCGCGATAAGCCGCAGCCTGCCGGTCGAGCGCTTCCTGCGCCCGGCTCTGCAGTTCTTCGGCCAGTTCTTCGTCAAAGCCTTCGATGCTGGCGAGTTCTTCCAGCGCGACATAGGCGACTTCCTCGAGCTCGGCGAAGCCTTCGGCCACGAGCAACTGCGAGAGCGTTTCGTCGACATCGAGTTCTTCTTCGAACATCTTGGAGCGTTCGGCGAACTCCTTGCTCTGCTTCTCGCTCGCCTCTTCCTCGGTCATGATGTCGATCTGGTTGCCGGTCAGCTGGCTGGCGAGGCGGACGTTCTGCCCGCGACGGCCGATGGCCAGGCTGAGCTGGTCGTCAGGCACCACCACTTCGATGCGCGATTCATCCTCGTCGATCACGACGCGGCTGACCGTGGCCGGTTGCAGCGCGTTGACGATGAAGGTGGCCTGGTCTTCCGACCATGGAATGATGTCGATCTTCTCGCCCTGCAATTCCTGCACGACAGCCTGCACACGACTACCCTTCATGCCGACGCATGCGCCGACCGGATCGATCGAGGAATCATGGCTGATCACGCCAATCTTGGCGCGGCTGCCCGGATCGCGGGCAGCGGCCTTGATCTCAATGATGCCGTCATAGATTTCAGGCACTTCCTGCGCGAACAGCTTGCGCATGAAATCGGGATGTGCGCGGCTGAGGAAAATCTGCTGACCGCGATTGTTGCGTTCCACCTTGGTGATGATGGCGCGGATACGCTCACCGACACGGGCAGCTTCGCGCGGGATCTGCTGGTCGCGGCGGATCACACCCTCGGCGCGGCCGAGATTGACGATCACATGGCCGAATTCGACCGATTTGATCACCCCGGTGATGACTTCGCCTGCGCGGTCCTTGAATTCTTCGAACTGACGTTCGCGCTCGGCATCACGGACCTTCTGGAAAATCACCTGCTTGGCGCTTTGCGCATCGATACGACCAAGGTCGACGGGCGGCAGCGGATCGACGATGAAATCGCCGACCTTGGCGCCGTCTTCGAGCTTCTGCGCCTGCTTCAGGTCGACCTGCTTGAAATAGTCCTCGACCTCCTCGACCACTTCGACCACGCGCCACAGGCGAAGGTCGCCAGTCTGCGGATCGAGCTTGGCGCGAATGTCGTTCTCCGCGCCATAGCGGTTGCGCGCGCTTTTCTGGATCGCTTCTTCCATCGCTTCGATGACGACCTCTTTGTCGATCATCTTTTCCGTAGCGACAGCATTGGCAATCGCGAGCAGCTCTGCCTTGTTGGCGGAAATAGCACTGGCCATCAGTCGTCAGCCTTCTCTTCTTGGTCTTCGAGTATGTCTTCGGCACCGGCGGTGTCGAGGGGTTGCGTTGCAGCGATCAGTTCGTCGGTGAGGACCAGCTTGGCGCTGTGTATCTGTTCGAGGGCGAATGAAACCTCGCCCGCGCGGTTATCCGCGATCGTCACGATGTCGCCTTCGATGCCGACAAGGTTTCCGCGCAGATTGCGATTGCCGTCGACCTTCTCGACCAGGCTGATTTTCGCCTCGTGTCCGGCCCAGTCGGCAAAATCCTTGGCCCGGGTCAATGGCCGGTCGATGCCGGGCGAACTGACCTCGAGGTGGTAGGCACCCGGGATCAGTGTTTCGCCCTGCTCCTCGGCCGTGTCGATCGCGTCCGAAACACGGCGCGAAAGCGCGGCGCATTGTTCGATCACCAGCTGGCCGGTGGCCGGATCCTCGGCCATGATTTGTAGCGCTTGCCCGCCGTCGCCTGCCTCCGATGGTATCATCTTGACGCGCACAAGGTCGAAGCCAAGCGCTGCGGCTTCGGGTTCGATCAATGCGGTCAGGCGTTCTACGTCGGCCATTCGGTCTCCACTTAAGCGAACATGAGACTAACACAGGCGTTGGGTGCCGGCCCCGTTTCGGCGCCAGCCCTACAGTGTCAGACAATGTCGGGATGGGCGCTATCTAGAGACGGTTTTTGAAACTTGCAACGAAAAAGGGCCCGGCGCGAACCGGGCCCTTTCGAAATCATAACTGGATCGCTTTACTGCACGACGCCAATAACATCGGGGTTACCGTCCGGATCACCATTCACGCGGCCGCCATTGGCGACATTGCCCTGCAACAGGATGCCAGCGAGGTGCGGCGTCGCCATGGACGTGCCGGAAATGGTGTTATAGCCACCGCCGGTCCAGGTCGACTTGATCGAGGATCCTGGCTCAGCGAAATCGATCGGCGGATTGCCGTAGTTCGAAAAGCTCGACCAGTTGTCGCCGATCGCGAAAGACGAAACGGTATAAACGTTGGGACCGTTCGCTCGTGCGGGCGAATGGTTGTTGGCGCTATCCCTTTCGTTGCCCGCTGCCAGCGCAAAGCGAACACCACCGCTCGCCGCGTTAACGACAGCTTGGTCAAGCGCGGTGCTGACACCACCACCCAGACTCATGTTGGCGACATCGCCTGCACGGCCGTACTGCGCCACATAATCGACACCCGCGATGACGCCGGACGTCGACCCCGAACCACGACGATCAAGCACGCGTACGGCAACTACTGGCGCGCCAGGTGCCACGCCGATCACGCCGATATTGTTGTCATAGGCGGCAATAGTTCCGGCCACATGCGTACCGTGGCCGTTCTGGTCGCCGGCATTACCGCGCACAAAGCTAGCAGACCGACCAACATCCACGTTGAGATCAGGGTGATCCAGTTCAATACCGCTGTCGATTACCCATGCGGTGGCAAAATTGCCGGCAGCGCCGCCATTCACGCGAGCAATACCCCATGGGGTCTCCTGTGGAGGCTGCGCACCACCACCGCCGCCGGGCTTGCCAGTATTGCCCGGCTTCTTGTTGCCCTGCCACTGGATCGCCGTGACCACCTGATCCTGCTCGCAATAAGCGATGTTCGGATTATTGCGCTGCATGTTGGCGATAGCTTGCGGTGCCGCATTTACGGCAAATCCGCGAATGGCCACGCTGTAAACATGCTTTAGCTGCGCCTGGCTGGCCTGCGCTGCCCTGTTGGCTTCCGCCTGCGCTGCTCCACGCGAAACATTCTTGTTGAATACGCAGATATAGCTGTTGGCGATCTTGTCGCCCGCATTCTGCGCGGCAGCCGGCTGAGACAGCGCGACCATCGGAAGAGCTGCCAAGATGGCAAGTGTTTTGAATTTCATAAGGACCCCCCTCATTGTTCAAGTCTTGTTATTCGGCGTTGCGCGACCCGCAAACCCCGGACCAAGACCTTAGCCAACAAAGACCCGATGTCGAGACCCCAATCAAAATAATTTTTCAGACTTGACCGACCTAGAATAGTGGGAGGCGATGCGCTCTTTTATTTAACAAATCAACACCTATAGTATCGCAGGAGACTGCGAATTTCTTAAGTCAGTTAGCTAACTTGTGAGCAGTTCTTACTTTGAATCGCTCGATTCAAGGTAGGAATATTTTAATACTGATAATCCTGTATTTGGTTGGACTCTTCGTTATCATCCGCAGTCTCGAAGCGCCGATGCCTGACGATACGGGGCGTGATGACGATATAAAGCTCTGTTTTTGTCGTGGTCGACCGTTCATTGCGGAACAAATTGCCGACGAACGGGATGTCGCCGAGCAAGGGGATCTTGGAATTTGTGGTCAGCACGTTTTCCTGTGTCAGCCCCCCGATGACGAAGGTCTCCCCATCTCGCACCGAAGCGCTGGTTTCTGCTTCGCGCTGGCTGATTGTTGGATAGCCCTGGCTGAAACCCGTCACACTCGACACCACACCGTAGATCTTGGACGTGATATATCCATCGCTGCTGACACGCGGCGCTATCTGCAGCGTGACACCGACATTCACATATTGAACCTGCTGCGACACACCGTTGACGCCGGACAACTGGATCGAGGTCAGGATCGGCAGGGCATCGCCGGTAATAATCTTTGCGGTCGAGCCGCTCTGCGCCGCGATCCGTGGGCGAGATACGATGCGCCCTTCCCCCTTCTGGATCTGCAGATTGATGGCCGCCTGCAACTGGCCCGACAGCAAGATATCCATCGGATCGACGCCGAATGGATTGTTGCCGCCCCTGGTTGCAGTACCGACCGCGATCTGACCGTTCTGATTGGTGAAATCGATCCCGATATTGCGAGCACCGCTTTCGGAAAGTTCCACGAACTGTGTTTCAAGGATCACGCTATCCACCGGCACGTCGATCAGGGCGATCTGGCGCTTGACCCGGTCGATCCGGTCCTTAGTCCCTGTCACCCAGATAGCATTGAGACGACGATCGACAGCCAGACCATTGCCGAAGTTTTGCCCAAGCGGAACCTCTTCCTTCTGCGCCTGCTGCGGAGCACCGATAAACGAGTTCTGCTGGTTTACACCGGGCGAACCGAAGCCAGGCTCGCGGCGAATAAAGACATCATTCGGAGCAATCTCTACGCCGTCGGAAAGCAGGCCGATGATTTCCGACACATCGGCATATTTCAGGAAAACCAGTTCGTACGAGTCGCCCGGTTGCCATGAATCGGTCGGCCCCTGGTTTAACTGCTGCTGCGGGATGACATCTTCGCCGGCCGAACCTATCGGTCGGCTGCCGATCTCTTCCTCCACTGTTACGCGTTCGACCCGTACCTGGATGGTTGCCGGACCGATCACCTCTGCCTTGATGCGCGCCGGTACAGCGGTATCGAAGCGCATCACGAGGCTGCTTCCCTGCGTTGCAAAGGAAACAGACCTAACCAGACCGCGATAATTCTGCCGGTTAGCCACCCGACCGGTCTTGAGGGCGGTCGCCATTATCAATTCCGGCCGGCTTGGGTTCCGGTCGACGATGGCAAAGCGAGGCTCTCGTGGTGAAAAGCGCAGGACGAAAGAAGCGCTCTCCTCATCTTGTGTGACGAGCCGCATTTCTTCCAGCACAGAAGGCACCACCTGCGCGAGCGCAGCGACAGGTGCTGTGACCCACAAGATTGCAGCCACGCCAACCAGAAGAAGCAATATCCGGTGCCCGAGTTTTCGAGCAGCAACGGTTTTCATGTGAAAGCGACCCCTCAATCCCTCCTGCCTGTGTAGCAACCAGAGAGCCTTGGGCAAGCGACGCCAGATCCTTTGGCTCGGGATGTTGCATATATACGACGTTCAGGCCTAGCCATCGAACCAAAGTGCCCGGCAACTCGGGCGCTAGGCCCCCTTTCTCCGGAACCATGGCGTATCTGTGCGATCAACTTCGAGTGGTCCAGAGAATGGCACGCATAGATCATATGCCTCTGCCGGACTGCCGTTGAGCCAGGCTGACCATGCCTCCGGCGGGAGTATAAGCGGCATCCTGTTGTGCACCACCGCGACCTGGGCGTTGGCCTCGGTCATGACCATCGAGTAGGCCGCACCCCACTCGTCAGTATCGCGCCAGATTCCGGCGGTGGCGAACAGCGGCGCGTCAGGCATCGAGAACCACGTGCGGGTCATCCGCCCCTTCGGTCCCTCTGCCTCGGCAAAGCTGGTGACCGGGATCAGGCAGCGTCGTTCCTCGAATGAGTAGCGCCAGAAAAAGCTCTCGAGCTTGTCGCTGCGGGTGTTGTTGACCGGCTTGGGCTTCAAGGGCTGACCCTTGGCGCCCTTGCGCTGGAGCGGGAACCCCCAATGCATCGACTGGACTTTGCCATCGGCCACTACCGGAGCGGGATAGCCCGGGTAGACTTCCTGCGCGGTATTGGCGCCGAAGTCCTCGGCAATGACATCAAAGAAATCGGCAATCTCCGTGTGCGAGGATTTGACCTGATAGAGATTGCACACTCCCCTGCCTCAGCTTTCTTCCAGCAGGCTGTGCTTCTTGATGCAATGACGCAGCTGGTCATAGGACAAGCCCAACGCCTTGGCGGTCTGGCGCTGGTTCCAGCGATGCTTGCCAAGCGCATGCTCGACAATCCGGCGCTCGTGCTCGTCGACGGCGGCACGCAGGTCGTCGATGGAACTGAAATCTGGCGCTGCCGAGGCCTTGCCCGGAAGCGCGTCGCGAAAATCGGTCGACCCTTGGCGCTTGGGTTCCTTGCGTTCGAGCGGTTTCCACGGGCTGTCGAAGGGATCGAACTGGACATGGCCGATTGGCTCTTCCCAGCTGTCCCAGCGGTACACCGCGCGCTCGACCACGTTGCGCAGTTCGCGGACATTGCCGGGCCAGGGGTGGTCCTCGAGCTCAGCCTGCACATGGGCTGCAAAACCCGGCCAGCTTTCCCATTCGAGCTCGGCTGCCATGCGTCGTCCGAAGTATTCCGCAAGCACTCCGACATCGCCCTCGCGGACACGCAGGGGCGGCAAGGTAATGACTTCGAAACTCAAGCGGTCGAGCAGGTCGGCACGGAAAGTGCCCTTCCTGGCCAGTTGCGGCAAATCTTCGTTGGTCGCGCCAACGATGCGCACATCGACGTGGATGGGGCGCGAAGATCCGATGCGGGTGACCTCGCCGTATTCGACAGCGCGCAACAGGCGTTCTTGCGCCGCCATCGACAGTGTGCCCAGTTCGTCGAGAAATAGTGTGCCCTTGTCGGCTTCTTCAAACCTTCCCGCGCGCGCTCTGGTAGCACCGGTGAAAGCACCCGCCTCGTGGCCGAACAATTCGGCTTCGATCAGGGTTTCCGGCAGGGCCGCGCAGTTCATGATGACAAGCGGCTCGCCCCAACGCGGCGAAAGACGATGGAGACGCTCAGCAATCAATTCCTTACCGGTGCCACGTTCGCCGATGATAAGAATCGGGCGCTGCATTGGCGCCGCCCGGCTGGCGCGTTCCACCGCGTCGAGAAAGGCCGTAGATTGGCCGACAAACTGATTTCCCCGCTCCATACCCGATATATAGTGAAATTTCCCAAGGTTTGGCAATACTCACCAAGCAAGTGGCGGCGAAAAACGTTAAGGATCGCTGAATTCCGGCACTCCGCCAAACTGGCACGGGGTTTGCAGAGACTAGGGCATACGCTGCAAAATTGGTTCGCGGCACAGGATTTCAGGGAGGACCCCGACCATGTATACTCGCGAATTCTTCCAGACGCGGCTTGGCCAGGCTGCACTTGCCAGCATCGTCGCGATGACTGCATTCGTCGCGCTCAGTACGCAGTTGCAGGCCCCCCCGGCCCACGCCGCTTCGTTCGCCTACGAAC
>SHLU01000099.1 GCA_004282995.1 Sphingomonadaceae bacterium | reverse complement strand
CTCTATGATCGCCCCGGAGAAGACCGGGACGCGGTGGCAGCCCGACTGATCGACGAACGCGGCGGCACGCTGGTTCATGCTTTTGGCGATCCCTGGGTGATTGAGGGACAAGGCAGCGCCGGGATCGAGATCGCAGCACAACTGGGACGTCAACCTTCGCGGATCCTCGCCTGCTGCGGCGGTGGCGGACTTGCCGCCGGACTTTCACTTGCCTGCCCTAAGAGCGAAATTGTGCCGGTCGAACCGCAAGGCTGGGACATGGTCGGACAGGCACTCGCGAAAGGCGAGATTATCGAGGCCGGACCTGATGCGCCTGCGACGATTTGCGATGCGCTGCAACCAACCGCGACTAAGCCGATCAATCTCGCGGTTCTGCAGGGCCGATCGCAGCCCGGTGTGACCGTCAGCGACGACGAAGTGCGCGCCGCGCAACGTTTCGCTTTTGCGCAATTGCGGCTGCTGGTCGAACCGGGCGGCGCGGCCGCGCTGGCAGCGGCGCTGGCGGGTAAGGTACCGCTCGACGCCGATACCGTCATCATGATCACCGGCGGCAACACCGATCCGGTACGCTTTGCGCAACTGCTGACAAGCAACCCTGGCGGGTTTGACAATCCCCCCGGCGCTCGTCACCAGTAACGCAGGTTCAGGGAGGGATACCATTGCAAGCGCAGATACTCGCGCCCGCCGCCGTTCTGGTGCTGTGGTCCATCATCATGTTGATCTGGATGGCGGGAACGCGCCTTCCCGCCATGACCAAAACTGGCGGCGATCTCGGCAAGGCCAAGCCGGGTGGACGCGGACAGGATCTGGAAGGCGTGCTGCCTGACAAGATCAACTGGAAAGCGCATAATTACGCCCATCTGATGGAACAACCGACCATCTTCTATCCGGCTGTCCTCATTCTCGCAGTCATGGGCACCGGACAGTGGGACGTTCTTCTGGCCTGGGTCTATGTTGCATTGCGCATCGTTCACTCGGTTTACCAGGCGACAGTCAATGTCGTAAAAACGCGCTTCCTCATCTTCCTGCTGGCAACGCTCGCGCTCGCCGCCCTTGCAGTGCGCGCGGTGATGGCCACGCTATTTCACGATCCAGGAGTTCTTGCATGATCGATTCCACCATCCTGCAACCAGTGGTCGCTCTGGCGGTCTGGACCATGGTGATGTGGCTGTGGATGTACATCACCCGAATTCCCGCGATGAACAGGGCAAAGGTCGACGTCCAGCGCCTGGTTAACGACCCTGATGCCTCACTGGACCGGACACTGCCCGCAAACGTCCAGTGGAAAGCGCATAATTACAATCATTTGCATGAACAACCTACGGTTTTCTATGCCATCGCCATTACGCTCGCCCTGCTCGGTCAGGGCGAAGGTACCAACGCGCTCCTGGCCTGGATGTATGTGGGTTTGCGGGTCATACACTCGCTGGTGCAAGCGACCGCGAATGTGGTGATGGTGCGTTTCGTGCTGTTCGCTTTGTCGAGCCTGATCCTGATCTCGCTGATCTTCCACGCCAGCGTCACGGTATTCGACATCCACCTGTAAGGCAGCGCATCCCCGGCGCGGAGGATTATTCCGCCGCTTCGGCTTCCCGTTCGGCAAAATCGAGCGTGGCGAGAAAACGTTCGGCATCGAGCGCCGCCATGCAACCCATTCCGGCGGCGGTGACGGCCTGGCGATAGGTATGGTCGGTCACATCGCCAGCCGCGAACACGCCGGGCACTTCCGTTTTGGGCGAGCCTGGCTCGGTCAGCAAATACCCACCGTCGTCCATCGGCAGCTTGCCCTTGAACAATTCGGTCGCCGGCGCATGGCCAATCGCCACGAACGCGCCTTCGGTCTCAAATGTGGTGGTTTCGCCAGTCTGTGTATCCTTGAGGACGAGGTGTCCCAAAGATCCATCCTCACCCGCCTCAAAGCTCTGCACCGTCTTGTTCCACAGCGTGGAGATTTTCGGATTCTTGAACAGCCGCTCCTGCAATATCTTCTCGGACCGCAATTCGTCGCGGCGATGGATCAGTGTAACATCGTCGGAATGGTTGGTAAGATAGAGTGCTTCCTCGACCGCCGTATTGCCACCGCCGATCACAACGACCTTACGCCCGCGATAGAAGAACCCGTCACAGGTCGCGCAAGCGGACACGCCCTTCCCGCCCAGTTCCTGCTCGCCGGGCACGCCAAGCCACTTGGCCTGGGCGCCAGTGGCGATCACCAGCGTGTCGCCAATATACTCGTCACCGCTGTCACCCACTGCGCGGAATGGCGAACCACCGGCAATGTCGACCTCGACGATGGTGTCCCACATCATCCGCGTGCCAACGTGCTCGGCCTGCTTCTGCATTTGCTCCATCAACCACGGACCCTGGATGACATCGGCAAAGCCAGGATAATTCTCGACATCGGTGGTGATGGTCAGCTGACCGCCTGGTTGCAGCCCCTGCACCACGATCGGTTCCATCATCGCCCGCGCACCATAAACGGCGGCGGAATAACCGGCAGGGCCGGAGCCGATGATGAGCATCTTGGTGCGATGGGTAGCCATGAATTCCTGTCCTGTATTTTGGCGGATCTGCAGGTCCGCCCGTTCGACCGCCTCTTTGCGCGGGTGTGCAGCTCCGGTCCAGACGATCTGGTTACGTTTCCACCAGATGCAAGCGAAGCGCCTCTCGCTTGGCCGCGCCGACACCCAGCGCCTGTTCGAGAAACGTCTCGATCGACCCATGCTGCTCGATCAGCGCCTCGCGATAGGCGTTCAGATAGCGCGCATCAACGCCCATCACCACCCGCACCGTTTCGTCGTCAACGGCGCCGTAGCGAGCACGAATGGTTGGTGCACTTTGGGCGATGCGCGCTTCCTGATCGCCGACCGAATTGGTCAGAAGAAAGTCTTCCATTGCATCGTCGGGATGGACACCCAGCGCGTGATGCAGCAGATCGACAGCCATTCCGGTGCGATCCTTGCCGGCATGGCAGTGGACCAAGCTCGCGCCATCTCCTGCGGCGAGAGCTTCGAAATAAAGGCGAATGATCCACAGCAGGTTCTTTCGGTCAGGAAGCGCCGAATACAGCCGCTCCATCGCCCGGCGGGCATCCTCCGCATTCATTGTCCCTTTGATCGCTTCCATGTGCGGACCGAGTCCGGCAGTCTCGCCATCGAAGTGAAGTAGTTCGCCGGAAAAACCGGAAGGCAGGGTTACCGGGTGACTCGAACGCTCGCCATTTCCGCGTAGATCGATAACATGCGCGAGAGAGAGTGCGTCGATATGCGCAAGGTCTGCCTCGCTCGCCTCGGCATGATGGCCCGACCGCCACAGGAGACCTGTCTTGACCCGCCCACCGCCAGCCGCAGGATAGCCGCCATAGTCGCGGAAGTTGTGGACATGGGTAAGGGGTAGGACGCGATCATTGCTCATGGCGCTCTTTCGCATGGCGATGCCGCTGCACACAAGGATTTCGCCAAGCCAAACGGCAGCGAGTACGCGTGCGCAGAGCCCGCCCGGCCCTGCAGTTTAGCTTCCTTTTAGATCTACGATGAAGCTTTCTGTCCAATTCTGCACGGAATCGGACCTGACAGTCCCGATCATGGCGTTGTAGCGCCGCTTGCGCTCTTCGAGCGGCATGTCGAGCGCGGCCTTGATGGCAAAGCTGAGATCGTCGGGACTGTGAGGGTTGACGAGGATAGCCTCGGTCAACTGCTGCGCTGCACCGGCGAATTGTGAAAGGATCAGCACCCCGGGATCATCGGGATCCTGGGCGGCAAGATATTCCTTCGCCACCAGGTTCATCCCATCGCGTAACGGTGTGACAAGCCCAATCTTGGATGCTCGGAAAAAACCGAAAAGTTCGGCATGGCTATATCCGCGATTGACGTAGCGGATCGGTACGATGTCGACTTCGCTGCGTGCACCGTTGATCTGCCCGGTCTTCTGTTCGAGCACAGTGCGGATATGCTGATAGCTTTCCACGTCCTCGCGGCTGGGCGGTGCGATCTGGATATATACAAGATCCCGCACCCGTTCGGGGTTCTGGTCGAAGAAGCGGCCAATACCGTCAACCCGCTCGGGCAAACCCTTCGAATAGTCGAGCCGGTCGACCCCGATCATGGCTGTACGATAGCGCGAGGATGCTAATAGCCGCTGAGCTGCCTGCCGCGAATCGCCAGTATCCCCCTGAGCCTGGAAATGGTCCCAATCGATTCCGATCGGATAGGCCTTTGCCAGCACCGTGCGCCCGTCATAGGTGACCTTGCCGGTTGTCTCGTCGACTTCGGCGCCCAGTTCCTTGCTGCAGTAATGCAGGAAGCTCTCAAGCCACTCCTCGGTCTGGAAACCGACGACATCGTAATACAGCATAGTGCGCACAAGCCGCTCGTGGAACGGCAACGATACGAACAGCCTCGTCGGCGGCCAGGGGATATGGAGAAAGAACCCGATGCGGTTCTTCAGCCCACGCGAGCGCAGCCGCTGGCCCAGCGGAATCAGATGATAGTCATGGACCCAGATGAGGTCGTCTTCCTCGATCAGCGGCTGGACGCACTCGGCGAAGCGCTCATTGACCCGCTCGTATCCCTTGCCCGTTTCACGTTCATACTCGGTCAGGTCGATGCGATAGTGGAACAGCGGCCACAGCGTCGAGTTCGCATAGCCGTTGTAATATTCGTCTACATCGCGCTGCGAGAGATCAATGGTGGCGGTAGTGACGCCTTCATGGCGTTGCAGGTTGATATTGCCGGTCCGGTCTTCGCTTTCCTGCCCTGACCAGCCGAACCAGATGCCGCCAAATTTCTTTAATGCCGAGTTGAGCGCTCCGGCAAGCCCTCCCTGAGCGCCAGCAGCCCCGCGTGCCTTGGGCACCGCAACACGGTTCGATATTACAATCAGTCGGCTCAACGCACCTCGCTCCACGGCTTGGACAGAAGTCCTGCACAATTGATGATACCGACAAGCGAGTAGGTTTGGGGGAAATTCCCCCACAATTCGCCAGTCTCCCAATCCAGATCTTCACTAAGCATACCGGAACCGGTGGTGTAACCAAGCATCGTAGTGAACAGCCCGCGCGCCTCCTCGCTACGACCCGCAACGTGGAGCGCCTCAATCAGCCAGAAAGTGCATACGTTGAAGGCTGTTTCCGGTGCCCCGAAATCGTCTTCCGCAGCATATCGGAGCATGTGCTCGCCACGACGTAACTCCTTTTCGATCGCTGCGAAGGTCGCCTGAAACCGCGGATCGTCGGGTTTCAGGAATTTGAGGTCGATCATCTGCAACAGGCTGGCATCGAGATAATCGCTCTCGAAGCTGGCCTTGTAATGCCCGTCGGCGCCGTCTTCCTCGACCCAGGCATCTTTTTCGATGCGCGCCCGAATGGCGTCGGCACGCTCGCGCCAGAGACGCGCGCGATCCGGCTTACCCAATCGTTCAGATGTATTTGCCAGCCGGTCACAGGCCGCCCAGCTCATCACCGCGGAGTAGGTGTGCACCTCCTGCCGGGTTCGAAACTCCCACAGCCCGGCATCAGGCTGGTCGTGCATCTTCCACGCCATTTCGCCGACTTCTTCGAGGCTTTCGAAGTCACGGTCGTTGGCGATGCGCAGCAAGCGACGATCAATGAAACCCTGCACTGTCGGCAGAACGATCTGGCCATAGGCATCGTGCTGGATCTGCTTGTAAGCGGCATTGCCGACCCTGACCGGCCCCATTCCTCGGTAGCCGGCAAGATATTTTGCTATTGTCTCGTCGAGTTCGCTCTCGCCCATCACCGAGTAAAGTGGCTGGATCTGCCCGCCTTTCGCGCCGTCGACGATATTTCGTAAATAACCGAGATATTTCTCCATCACGTCGAGCGCGCCGAGGCGGTTGAGTGCCTGAACCGTGTAATAGGAATCGCGTATCCAGCAGTAGCGGTAATCCCAGTTACGTTCGGAATTCGCCGCTTCGGGGATGGAGGTCGTAAGCGCGGCGACGATGGCGCCGGTCTCTTCGTGCTGGCACAGTTTCAGCGTGATGGCGCAGCGGATGACCTCGTCCTGCCATTCGAGCGGCGTTGCAAGGCCGCGCACCCATGTCTGCCAGTAGTTCCGCGTTGATTGTTCCATACGGCGGATCTCCTCGCGCAGGCTGCCGATGAAAGGCTCATCGGGACCAAGGAAGAAATGCAGATCGTCCTCGACGCGGAATGATCGCTGTTCGAGCACGTAGCCGACCGGAGCATCGGTGCTGAGCCGCAGGGCCTGTCTCCCGACCAAATAGCGGACATGATTGGTCCCGTTGGTGGTCTCGACCGTCTGCGCCCCGTAGTTCTTGAGCGGCTTGAGACAGACCTTGATTCGCGGGTGCCCAGCGATCGGCCGCACAATGCGACCAAAGGCCACCGGACGATACATTCGTCCCTTCCCCTCGAAACGGGGGCAAAAATCCAGCACCTCGACCACGCTACCGTCTTCCGCTGTGAGCGTGGTGATGAGAATAGGCGTATTGCGGATGTACTCCTGCCTCGCCGAAACCTGGCCTTCCAGTTCGAACCGCCAGACACCTTCATCGCGTTTATCGCCATTGAGGAGCGAGCAGAAAACCGGGTCGCCGTCCACACGAGGTACGCACCCCCACACCAGCGCTCCTGTGCGGTCAATCAATCCGCTTACCTGACAGTTGCCAACCGGCCAGAGTTCGAGATTGGCGGCTAGAGTTTCAGCCATTCGTAGACATCTTTCACAGTTGGGAGGTGGTAACTTGCATTGGTGAAGGGCCTTTCCCCGACAGCGATCCCGAAGCCGTCATGTTCCCTCGCCGCAGCCATTCCATCTTCATCGGTCACATCGTCGCCTAAAAAGACCGGAACGCTGCCGGCGAAGGGCGGCTTCGCCATCAATATCCGGACGGCCCCGCCCTTGTCGGCACCCGGCCAGACGAGCTCCGCAACAGATTTGCCCTGTTTGACCGCCAGCCCATGCTGTTCCCCGACTTGCTCGGCAATGGACAGCACCTGGTCCATCATGGCCGGATTGGAGCGGTAATGGAGAGCGCCGCCATGCGTTTTGCGCTCGTAAAGGAGCCCTGTCTCCTTCGCGAAGTCGGCGAGGGTCGATATCGCATCATCGGGCAACGGCCTGGCCTCTCGCAAAACCTCGCGATCGGGGCCTTCGATATGAGCCCCGTGCGAACCAGCACGAAACGTAGCGCTTGGGCCGAGAAAATGATGCAGATTATCGAGGCTACGGCCGGTAACTACCGCAACACGGCCATCGAAGCGGTTAGCCAGTGTTTCAAGTCGCCGACCGAGCGCCCCCGGGGGTTCAATCGCATCGGGACCATCAGCGATTTCAACCAGCGTGCCATCGAAATCGAGAAACAGCGACGGACTTTCAATCTCGTCCATCGGCGGGGGCGGCGGAAGGTTGCTGCGTTGCAACATGCTTTACCGCATAGCGGCTGCAGCCCAGCACGCAAGCGAACCCGCTACCTATTTCCGCCAGGCACAGGGTCCGGCATGAACCTCATCCGGGCCTTCGCACGAGAAAATCCCACAGTTGCGCGCCACTCTTGTCTCGTACCATGCAGCCTAGCCGCTCGCTCCAGTATGCGTCATTGCCCCCTTCGGTACGCCAGCCCATCATGCGGCGTGTCAGCCGGTTGAGCGGATAGTCACGGGTAAAACCGATTGCCCCATGGACCTGGTGTGCCAGTGCGCAGCCAGTCTTGATCGCGGCATTTGCGCGCAGCTTTGCCGAAGCAATCTCGAAGGAAGCATGGCCCGGGCTGTCGAGAGCAATTGCCATCCCCTGCGCCGCACAATTGACGGCCGCCGCTTCACAGGCGAGCGAAGCGATGCTTTGCTGCACCGCCTGGAACTTTGACAAAGGGCGCCCGAATTGTTGCCTTTCGCTGCAATATTCGATGGTCAACGCAAGCGCGGCGTCCAGCGCACCAGCCGTCTGGCAGACCCGCAGGAAGGCCAGATACTCCAGAATGTCGAGATCAATCTCCAGGGATTGCGCCCCAAGACCATCCCACTCGACGAAATCGCGCGGTTCACCTGCCGGGTTTGTCGCCTCCGATATCTTGCCGGCTTTCAGGCACACTCCGTCCTCGCCGCGAACTATTGCGGCGGTTACGTGGCGACCGAAAGGCACACCTCCCCCGCTATGGACAGCCAGGGACAAGGGGCCTTCCGGCGTCTTCAACTCCGCATCGGCTAGCAGGTGCATGGCAACAACATGTTCGCCAAGAGGCGCCTCGAGGGCGTGGTATCCGGCCAGCCGCATGATCGCCGCCAAGTCTCCCCAGTCTCCTCCGAAACCGCCATCGCTCTCGTCGATAAGCAACGAGCCAAATCCAGCTTCCTCCAGCCGAGGCCACGCATCAACAAATGACAGACCGGCAAGGTCTGCAAATAGCGCGTCGGCCATTTCCACGAGCTGTTGCCGATTGTCGCTCACC
>SHLU01000098.1 GCA_004282995.1 Sphingomonadaceae bacterium | reverse complement strand
GGACAGCACGAGCACCCGACCCAGGCCCTGCTCGATGCGCTGGCGCTGCGCCATGCGCTGGAGGAACGCGGCGAAGGCGGCGAAGATTTCACCGGCATGACGGTGACGATCTGCGGCGATATCCTGCACAGCCGCGTTGCCCGCTCCAACATCCTGTGCCTGCAGGCGCTTGGCGCGAGCGTGCGCGTCTGCGCCCCGCCGGCGCTGATGCCGGCAGGTATCGAGCGGATCGGCGCGGAGCCGTTCCATGATTTCGATGCCGCCTTGCAGGGCAGTGACGTGGTGATGATGCTGCGGCTGCAGACAGAGCGCATGAACGGGCAGTTCATCCCTTCGGCGCGCGAATATCATCACCTTTACGGCCTGACACTCGACCGGCTCGAAGCTCGCGCGCCCGACGCGCTGGTGATGCATCCGGGGCCCATGAACCGCGGGGTCGAGATCGACAGCGACGTGGCCGACATGCTTGATCGGTCAATTATTACCCGACAGGTCGAGATGGGGGTGGCCGTGCGGATGGCGTGTCTCGATATCCTGACCCGGCGCGGGCGCGGATTGCCCGGCTGGCAAGGCGATATGGGTAAGGGGCAGTGGGTATGACCAGCGCGGCCCGGATCACCATCGTCAATGGTCAGATCGTAACGCCGGACGGCCTGCAGGAAGGCACACTGACGTGCGAAGACGGCCGGATACGAGAGATTTCGGATCATCGGCCGGGCGAAGGCGACAAGGTGATCGATGCCAAGGGGTTGCTGGTTGCCCCTGGCCTGGTGGATTTCGGCGTTTTCGCAATCGACAAGCCTGCTTTTCACTTTGGCGGCATCACTCGTGCGGCCTTGATGCCGGATCAGTTGCCCGCGCTCGATCTGCCGAGCCGGGTCAGCTATATCGCCAAGAGCGGCAAGCCCGATCTGTGGGTCCATCCGTTGGCCGCTGCGACAAGCGGGCTAGATGGAGAAACGCTGGCCGAGCTCGGGTTGATGCGCGAAGCAGGTGCGCGCGGCATCGCCACAGGTCGTCGCTGGATCGCCGACAGCGGCGTGATGCTGCGGGTGCTGCAATATGCCGCAATGCTCGACCTGGTCGTGGTCAGTCATGCCGAAGACAGCGGCCTGGCGGGTGAAGCCGCTGCCACCGCCGGGGAAATGGCGACACGGCTGGGCTTGCCCAGCGCGCCTGTCGAGGCCGAGGTGCTGGCTGTCGCGCGCGATATTGCGCTGGCAGAAATGAGCGGCGCGCGGCTGCACCTGCGGCAGGTAACCTGCCGGGCCGCGCTCGACCTGGTACGTGCAGCCAAGGCGCGCGGCGTCGCAGTGACGGCAGGTGTCACACCCGCGCATTTCATGCTTTCCGACCTCGCCACGGGCGAATTCCGCACCTTTTCCCGCCTTTCTCCTCCGCTGCGTGAAGATGCCGACCGGCTGGCCGTGACTGAGGCTCTTGGCGATGGAACCATCGATGTCGTTGCCAGTGGCCACGATCCCCGCGGGCCGGAAGACAAGCGCCTACCATTTGCCGATGCGCAACCAGGCATGGCCGGGGCTGAAACCCTGCTTGCCTGCACGCTGTCGCTGGTCCGCGATGGCGTTATCGACATCAACCGGGCATTCGATCTGTTGGCAGCTACACCAGCGCGCCTGCTGGGAGTGAATGCCGGCTCGCTCGCACCGGGGCACGAGGCCGATATCGTGCTGGTAGATAAGGATAAACCCTGGATTGTTTCGAGCGGTAAAATGGCCGCAAGTGCTGGCAATACGCCGTTTGACGGGCAGCCGATGCAGGGGCGGGCGATCTGCTTACTGAAGGGGGGCGACGATTACCTGACTTTAAGGATGACTTCGCATCCGTGGTTAACGGGACCATGGTAGGTCATAGCAAGTCGGGCAAAAGCGTCGCGGTTACATGGAGGGAGCTCAATTGATCCCTGAAGACGATATTAGCAATCGCCGGACCGAGCGCAAGCCGGTCGGTATTGAAGGGCGCTATCGTACCGGCTCGGGCGTCCCGCGCGACGTGTGGATCACTGATCTGTCGCTTACCGGGTGCCGATTCTACGACCGCTTCGGGACAATGCAACGTGGCAAGACCATTACTATCAGAATTGGCAGCATCGGGCCATTGCCGGCTGTTGTCCGGTGGTGGAACAATCACGTGAATGGCGTGGAGTTCGAGCAACCGCTCCACGAGTCGGTCTACGATCATCTGGTTGCCAGCATGACCAACCAGGTCCCGGATCGCTTCCGCACCGATTCCTGACCGGGATAAACGAAAACCCCTCCCGGCAATGATAACCGAGAGGGGCTTTCATCTGTGTGATACAGGCTGGAGTCTGGAACCCATCAACGGCGTGCCAGGCGGTATCCCTTGTCCACCGCTCCAGGCAGTGGCTTGCCATCGGCCCATGCGATGCAGCCTTGGCCGCGCGCCTTGACCTTGCCGCACATGCTCTTTGCCGAAGCGATCTGGAAGCCGCCGGCCGATACGCGGAAGTAGGTCTTGCCGCGAACCTTGGCCTGCGTGATCACCATTTCATAGTCGCTCAGTTCAGGGAAGCGCTGGGTATAGATACCCCATGCCCGGCGCGCGCCTGCTTCGGAGCTGAAGCTGCCAAGCTGAACCAGCTGGGATCCTGCGGGGCTCGCTGCAGGAGCCTGCGCCTGTGTCGCACGTGGCGGAACGCCCGCGCGGGTCGGTGCGCTCTGGACAACGGGGCTGGACACGAACTTGAGTGCGTTGGAAGCTATCTCGGCAACAGAACCACCCGCCGGTGCTTCAGTGTCGAATGCCGCCTTGAAGCTGTCGGGCGAGCGCAGTGCAGGCGCCACCACGGCGACCTGCGGGACCGGTTCGACCGGAACGGCGCCCACCGGTACGTCTTCAAGCGGCTCCAAAGCGCGCGGGGTCGGTGCCATCGCGACAAAACCCGAAGCCGGCAGTTCACCGCCCTGGGCGTAAGGTGAAGTCGTGGCCGCTGCCTGTGCCGCGAATTGCTGCGCTGCGGGAGCCGTATTGAGCGCCAGTTGCGCTGGCTGGCCGGCATCGGCGCTGATCGGAACATCGAGCAGACCGGCAACGCGCTTCTGATAATCTTCCGGCTTGGCCATCCGGGCCCATTCGGCAATGCGCTTGTCGAGTTCAGCCGGCGGCACGTCTTCGGCTGCCATCAGGCGAGCAGCGCGCCAATTGCCCTGCAAGGCATAGGAATAGGCGAGGTTCTGACGAACCTTGGCAGTGTTTTCGCCAGCCCGCAAAGCGTTGCCGAGTACGTGGACACCACGCTCGGGTTCGCCTGCAAGTGACAGGGCGAGGCCCATGTCGGCAGCAGGGATTTCACCGCGCCAGTCGTCGAGGACGGCGAGTGCTGCGGGGCTGTCGCCCTTGGCAATCGAGGCCAGGGCGTAGCCGAGCGCGGTACGCGCCGACTGGTCGCCCAGTTTCATGGCATCATCAAAGCTGGTGGCGGCAGAATCGAAACGTCCTGCCTCGAGATAGGCGGCGCCCAGCATGGCGCGATAGCCGGCATGACGCGGCTCTGCGAGCACAGCAGCTTCGGCGCTGGCAACCGCCTTGTCGGTATCCCCGCGAGCGAGTGCGGTCTGGGCATTGCTGGCCGACACGTCAGCGCGCGGTGCGCCCTGGGCGCTGCACCCGGCGAGGGTGACGAGCCCAAGGGCACTTGTCAGTGCCAGTGCGGCGGAACGATTGATGCGGGCCATGATACTATCCCCTTGCGGTATGATCTTCAGCGCCGATTGACTTGCGCGGCGAGCGATTCGATGTCGTCCATGCCCTGCAGCATGGCATCGAGAGCTTCGGTTACGATTTGTTGCGCGCTGCGGCCCCTGACGGTGCTGAGCAGGCGCAGTTTGAGATGACGTTCCTCGTCGAGACGCAGTGTGAAAGCGGCGCGTTTGCCCCTCGACAGTGCGGAACGCCGCGTGACCTTCCGGGCCGGGACGGCCTTGCTGATGCGTTCGGCCAGGTCTTCCTGCTGGCGACGGACGCCGCCGGAGTTCGACGTGTTGAGCACATCCTGCGCGGCCTTGTCATGCGCGCGGGTTTCGGCCTCGGCCTTTTCGTTGCAGGGTTCTGGCGTCAGATGCAGGACCTGCGCGACGCAATCCTCGCTGCTGCCATGCGCCAGCGCATGTTCCTCACCCATATCGTTCCAGCCAAGGTCTTCGAGGTTGGATGCGACATTGGGGCCGGTCTGGTCGAGCGGCGCAAGCTGCGGCCGCATGGCCGGACGGGCGCCGCCCTTGCGGGCGAGCAGTGCCGGGTTGAGAGAGGCGAAGGAAGATTCGTTCATGGTCCGGCCCAGGCCCTCTAGCTTATTGCGCGACCCGGCGGCCGAAGCCGCCTTGCGGACGTCCAGCACCAGGCAGCTGAGAAACTGAATTCGGAGCAGCAAACACGGTGCGGCGGAAATTCTTTTCGAGCCGGTCGGCGATATAGCCCCACAGCGCAGTCACCTCGGCAGCACTGCGGCTGTCGGGGTCAACTTCCATCACCGTGCGGCCGTCGATCATCGAGGCGGCGAAATCAGTCCGGTGATGAAGAGTGATGGGGGCGACGGTGCCATGTTGCGACAGCGCAACTGCAGCTTCGCTGGTAATTTTGGCTTTGGGTGTTGCCGCGTTGACGACAAACACCAGCGGCTTGCCCGCACGTTCGCACAGGTCAACCGTAGCACCCACTGCCCGCAGGTCGTGCGGGCTGGGACGAGTTGGAACTACAATGAGTTCAGCCACCCCGATAACAGACTGGATTGCCATGGTGATCGCTGGCGGCGTGTCGATAACGGCCAGCTTAAAACCCTGCTGACGCAGAATCTGCAGGTCGTTGGCGAGACGCGCCACGGTAGTCTGCGCAAAGGCGGGATATTCTGCCTCGCGTTCGTTCCACCAATCGGCCAGTGATCCTTGCGGATCGATGTCGATCAATACCACCGGGCCAGCGCCTGCGCGCTGCGCCTGGACGGCCAGATGCCCCGAAAGCGTTGTTTTGCCCGATCCGCCTTTTTGCGAAGCCAGTGCCAATACTCGCACAGGTCGGTCCCCCTGAATTGCTTCGATGACCCACGCCTTTCGCGGGCTTTCGAATGCTGGGATCGCAGGATACCCCTAATTTTGGGTTAACGGTTGCAGTCGGTCGGGGCCGGAAATTGATCCTGTGGGTCGGGCTTGCTCCGGGTCCGGGAGAAATCTTTTGCTAACGGGCTATTTACTATGTCAGGCTATTCCACCGGCGCACGGGGTTGGCTCGTCAAGAGGGGACACAAGGCACGATGGCTATTGCGCGAGCATTAAGAGGATTGATGGCGGCAGCAATGCTGGCCACGCCGAGCGTTGCTTTGGCAGACGTCAAGGCTGGGGTCGATGCGTGGAGCGCCGGGGACTACGCCTCGGCTGTCCGCGAATGGCGCGAGCCGGCAGCCAAGGGCGATCCCGACGCGTTGTTCAATATGGCCCAGGCCTATCGCTTGGGGCGGGGGGTAGAACAGAACGCCAAGCAGGCCGAGGTCTTCTATGCCAAGGCAGCTGCCAAGGGCCATCTCAAGGCGGCTGACAATCTCGGGCTGCTGATGTTCCAGGGCGGACGGCGCGAAGAAGCCATGCCCTATGTCACCGCCGCAGCTGATCGCGGAGATCCGCGTGCGCAATATCTGCTCGGCATCGCGCATTTCAACGGCGACCTGGTCGAGAAGGACTGGGTCCGTGCGTATGCACTCATGACGCTCGCCAATACCGCCAGCTTGCCGCAGGCCGGGCCTGCGATCCGCCAGATGGACGATTATATCTCGCTCGAGCAGCGCCAGAAAGCGCAGCCCCTCGCCGCCACCATAAAGGCCGAGGCGGACGCCCGCAGGGCCAGCCAGTTTGCAGCGGCAGATCTTGGCGCCGGCGCTCCGGCGCCAGCGATTGTCGAGGCTCCGTCCCGGCCTGCCACGCCCGTTCGCTCGGCGGCGCGGATGCCGCCGCCTCCGGCTGCCCGCATTCCTCAACCTATTCCCGAGACCACTGTCGGTCCCTCGATCGCAGCCGCACAGGCCGCCATTTCCGAGGCCACCCGCGTTACGGGGACACAAAGCCCGGCCGATGCCGGTGCATCATTTGCCGCGCGAACGATCACTCCCGAGGTTGCCACCACTCCGGTCAGGCCAAAGCCCAGTCCGGCAACACAACCGTCACCCGCTCCTGCTTCCAGCGCCTCTGCACCAGTCGTGGCGGTTGAGCCCGCGGTGCGTGCTGCGGGCCCATGGAAGGTGCAGCTCGGAGCGTTCTCCGTACCGGCCAATGCCGAAACGCTCTGGAGCCTGCTCGCGCAACGAAGCGAACTCGCCGGGGCAAGCAAACTGCTGGTTCCCGCTGGTCGCCTGACAAAGCTGCAGGCTGGGGGCTTTGCCAGCCGCAAGGCGGCGCAGGATGCCTGCAACGCGCTGAAACAGGGCGGACAGGACTGCCTCGTCACCCGCTAACTTACGCGCCGTTTTCCGTCGCAGCTACCTTCGATATACTTGTTTAACGCGCTTTGGCGCGTCGCCGGTGCGTGATAGGTCTGCCCGCAGACAGGGGAGGGGGACCCATGGCGAGCGCAGCGACACCTGATACGGAAGGCTTGGTAGTTCCGGTTTCGGCAACGAATGGCAAGCGGCTGGCGAGCCTGGATTTTATCCGCGGATTTGCGGTCCTGGGCATCCTGGCGGCTAACATCGTCGCCTTTGGCCAGCCCTTTGCAGCCTATATGTACCCCGCCGCCTTTACGACGGGCCACTCTCCGGCCGAGGACTGGATGTGGGTCGCGCAGTTCGTGATCATCGACAACAAGATGCGCGGCCTGTTCACCCTGCTGTTCGGGGCCGGCATGGCGCTGTTCATGGAAAAGGCCTGGGCGCGCGGCAGCACGCGCTGGCTGCAGGCGCGGCGGCTGGCCTGGCTCGGCCTTTTCGGGCTGGTCCACTATTTTCTGATCTGGCGCGGCGACATCCTGTTCTCCTATGCCATGTGCGGCCTGCTCGCGCTGCTGCTGCTGCGAATGAGCGCCAAGTGGCAACTGCGTCTCGGCCTGCTCGGCTATGCAGCCGGGGCGGTGCTGTGGGGCGGGATGATGACGATGATGCATCTCGCCGCCGACACACCCGCCGGCGACAAGGGCCAAGCGCTTGCCGAAATGCGGACCGAGCTCGAAGCCGGCAAGAGGGAATCGCTCGCGGACGGCGAACTCCAGACAGAGCTCATTTCGAGCGGCGACTACGGCGCCTATGTCTCTCATATGTTTGGCGAACATGCCGGCGATCTTGGCTTCTTCATCATCCTGTGGCTGTTCGAGACCCTGCCTTTGATGCTGGTGGGCATGGCGATCTACCGGATGGGATTGTTCAGCGGCGGCATGGATTCGGGCAGGATGCGACGATGGGGTTGGATCGGCCTGATCGCGGGCGGCTTGTGCAGCCTTCTGATCGCCCTGTGGGTGCGCGACGAGGGCTTCACCTATTATGGCACGCAGGCGGCGATGGTCGGGTTCAGCTATGTGCCCCGGCTCGCGATGATCATGGGCCTCATCGCCTTGCTCGCCCTGTGGGCGCCGCGGGCGACCGGTTGGCTCGGCCAGCGGATCAGTTATGCCGGGCGCGCGGCCTTCACCAATTACCTGGGTACTTCGATCGTGATGATGCTGGTCTTCCATGGTTGGGGACTGGGCCTGTTCGGCCAACTGGGCCGGACCGAGCTCTATGGCGTGATGCTGGTTACCTGGGCGCTGATGCTGGCCTGGTCGAAACCCTGGCTCGAGCGGTTTCGCTACGGCCCGCTGGAATGGCTGTGGCGGTGCCTGACCTATGGCAGGATTTTCCCGCTGCGTCGGTAGCTCTTGCTATTGCGAATAATTCGCATATGCTCGCTCTTGCGAATCACTCGCAGGAGAACCGCACACATGTATGTCTGCATTTGCAATGCCATCCGGGAGGCCGAACTGCGCGCGGTCGCGCACCGGACCAGCGGCGATGCGGAGGAGGCATATGCGGCGCTGGGCAAGGTTCCCAATTGCGGCCACTGTCTGTGCGATGCTGATGGCATCCTGTTCGAGGAACGTGAGCTGACCTGCAAGAAGGTCGCAGCCTAGCTCTACGCACCGCTACTGATAATCGCTTGCAAATGGCGGAATTCCGCCATTTTTTTGCATTCTTCGCTTGCCTGTTCGGCCCAGCAGGGCATAGGTGTCGTCGTGTATCCGCAAGCGAGGGAGCGACGGCCATGAAGGGTGACGAGAAGGTCATCGAATTTCTCAACAAGGCGCTCACCAACGAGCTCACTGCGATCAACCAGTATTGGCTGCACTACCGGGTGCTGGCTGACTGGGGCATCCACAAGCTGGCCGAATACGAACGCCACGAGTCGATCGACGAGATGAAGCACGCCGACCTGCTGGCGGAGCGCATCCTGTTCCTCAACGGCCTACC
>SHLU01000097.1 GCA_004282995.1 Sphingomonadaceae bacterium | reverse complement strand
CCGCAAGCCGTAGCTATGCGTTGAAACTCGGCTGCGCCCCAGTCCACTGCGGCCCCGATCCCGCGGGTGGGATCATCCTGTTCCGACAAAGTATGGCGGGTGCCGAAGGAGACGAGCTTCTCGACATCTTCCTTGAGCCGATCGGCCGAGACATTGTCGGCCGGCGTATCCTGGGCAACGGCGGGTGTGGTGAAGAGGGCGGCGGCGAGGATCAGTTTGCGCATGCCGCCTTTTCAGACCTTTGCGAGGGCGCGGTCAATACGCCTTGGCGACGTAAATCCATTCCTTGGCCGTTTCGCCGGTGAAGATGCACGGGCCATCGGGTGCAAATGTATCCATCGGCACGTTGCGGATCGTCAGTTTCAGGTCCTTCAACTGCTCGACCACCTTGTCCAGTGTCGCGCCCGTAGGCTTCGACCATGCGACCTTGACCCAGCCAGGGAACTTCCTGCCCTTCGAATAATAGGCGCGCACGTCATCGAAGCTGCTCACTTCTTCGACGATCTGGGCATCGCGGCGCTCGCGCGCTTCCTCAAACAGGGCGGTCTGGATGCCCGTGAGCAAGTCGGAGATGCTTTCAGCCAGCGCTTCGCGGCTTGGCGTCTCGAACGCCGGTTTGCCGGTCTCGGCATTCCACAAATTATCGCGCCGCAACATGCTGACGACGCCGTTTTCCATGTCGCGTCCGCCAACCTCGACAATCACTGGAGCACCCTTGCGCACCCAGTCCCAGCGTTTGGCTGCAGCCTTTCCAGGCTTGGTATCGAGCAGCACCCGGACCGGCTCGTCCAGTGCGGATTGCGCGGCGAGCGAAGCGCGCAATTCTTCGCAATAAGCGATCAGCGCATCGTCTTCTGGCTTGTCGCGCAGCATCGGCAGGATGATGACCTGTTGCGGCGCGATGCGCGGGGGAACGCGCAGTCCGTCATCATCGCCATGGGTCATGATGACGCCGCCAATCATGCGGGTCGAAACGCCCCAACTGGTGGTGTGGCAGAATTGCTCGCCACCTTCGCGGGCCTGGTACTTGATGCCCGAGGCTTGCGAGAAATTGGTGCCAAGATAGTGACTGGTGCCCGCCTGCAGGGCCTTGCCGTCCTGCATCATGGCTTCGATCGACCACGTCTCGACCGCGCCGGGAAAACGCTCGTTTTCAGGCTTTTCGCCGGCAATCACCGGCAACGCGAGATCGTTCTCGGCATGGGCGCGATAGACCTCGAGCATGGTCAGCGTGTGATCCTTGGCCTCCTCCGCGGTGGCGTGAGCGGTATGGCCCTCCTGCCACAGGAATTCGCTGGTGCGCAGGAACATGCGGGTGCGCATTTCCCACCGCACGACATTGGCCCACTGGTTGAGCTTCAGCGGCAGGTCGCGCCAGCTCTGGATCCAGCGCGCCATGGCGTCGCCGAAAATGGTTTCGGACGTCGGGCGGACCACCAACGGTTCTTCCAGCTTGGCTTGCGGATCGGGGATCAGCCCGCCTTCGCCATCACCAATCAGCCGGTGATGGGTGACGACCGCCATTTCCTTGGCGAAGCCTTCGACGTGCTCGGCCTCGCGTTCGAAATTGGAAAGCGGGATGAAGAGCGGGAAATAGACGTTCTCGTGGCCTGTGGCCTTGATCCGGTCGTCGAGCAGGCGCTGGATGCGTTCCCAGATGCCATAGCCCCACGGCTTTATCACCATGCACCCGCGAACCCCCGATTCCTCGGCCAGGCCGGCTTCGGCGATGACGGCCTGATACCAGTTCGCGAAGTCGTCCTCGCGCTTGATGGTGAGGGCGTGGCGTATCTCGGGCACGTCGGGTCTGTCCTGTCTTGTTGAGTTGCGGATCGAGAGGGCGGGCGCTTGGCGCTACTTGCCCAGTTCGTCCAGCTTCTTTTGCATCTCGGCCATCTGCCGCTTGAGCGCGGCGAGTTCGGCATCCTTGTTTGAAGCCGGGGTTTCCTGCGGTTTTCCGCCAGGAATGAGGGCGGCGCTCATAGCCTTGATCATCGCCATGTTGTTCTCGTGAAGTTTGGCCAGCGGCGTGCCGGAGATGCCCTTTTCAAAGCTCTCGCGGATCTTGACCTGGTTCTCGCGAAAATTCTTCATGCTGGCTTCAAGATAGCTCGGCATCATGGCCTGCATGGAATTGCCATACATCGAGATGATGTCGCGCAGGAAGCTGACCGGCAGCATCTGCTTGCCGCCCGTCTCCTCGTCCATGATGATCTGGGTCAGGATTGTGTGGGTGATGTCGTCGCCCGACTTGGCATCGACCACCTTGAAGTCCGTTCCCTCGCGCGTCATCGCGGCGAGATCGTCGAGCGTGATATAGCTCGAACTCTGGGTGTTGTAGAGCCGCCGGTTGGCGTATTTCTTGATGACGACAGTGTCGCCCGGTGCGGTGGTTTTGCGAGCCATGGCGTGGAGATCGGACTTGTGTTGCTGCGCACAATGCTGCGCAGCATTGCCCTTAGCACCTGCAGCATGAACTGCGCAATTGGCTCAATTCAATGGCGCAAGCGCTGTCCCAGTATGGTCAACAATTCATACTGTGAGAGGCCGGATGCGGCGGCGGCGCGAGGCAATGCGTAGGGCACCTCGAGCCAGTCACCGACCTGCAATTCGGGCGCTTCCGAAAGATCGACGACAATCATGTCCATCGACACCTTGCCAAGCACCGGGAGCGCGCGATCTTCGTGCACCAGGGCGTTGCCCTTGCTGCCCCAACTTCGCAGGAAGCCGTCGGCATAGCCGAGCGACACAGTCCCGACACGCATTGCACGGTCAGCAGTAAAAAGCGCGTTGTAGCCCACACGGTCGCCGGCCACGAGATCGGCAACCTGGATCAGGCTGGCGCGCAGAAAGGCAACTTGGCGGATCCTGCCTTCCAACTCGGGCCGTGGAACGCCGCCATAAAGCGCGATGCCGGGGCGGGTCAGATCGAACACAAAATCCTCGCCCAGGGCAATTCCGGCGCTGTTGGCTAGGCTCAAGGACTTCGCATCAATCTTATTCCCCAGTTCACGCAAGGCGCGCTGCTGGGCCGAGTTTGAATCGCTGTCCTCATCCGCGCTGGAAAGATGCGACATCAGCACTTCGATTTCGAGCGCCGCAATGGCTGGGTCGCCCACATCTTCGGGCCGGATACCCAGCCGGTTGATGCCGGTATCCACCATCAAGTGACAGGCTCTGCCGCCGCTTTCGTTCCAGAGCCGTGCCTGGTGTAGCGAGTTGATGACCGGGCGAACTCCGGTTGCTTTGGCATAGGCCACTTCGGCGGGAGAATTGGCACCGTGCAGGACGGAAATCTGTTTGGCCGGCACGTGGGCCAGGGCCGCTTCTACCTCGCTCCAATGCGCCACGAAAAAGTCCTGTGCGCCGGCATCGCGCAAAGCAGGCAGACAGATATCGACCCCGAGACCATAGCAATTCGCCTTGACTGCCGCGCCAGTTCGCGCCGGTCCGGACATTGTGTCCAGTGTGCGCCAGTTCGCGGCAAGCGCCTCGATATCGACATCGAGCCGCAAGGTTGGCGGGGGAGGTTCGTGGATCACTTATGCCTGCATTTCAGCTGGAACGGCTTTGCATCGCGCTCAATCCTCGAAGTCGCGCGGTGGACCATCGGGGACGCCCCACCACAGCACCACCACGCCGAAGGCAACGACTACCCAAGTGTACCACAAACCGGAATAGATATTGCCGGTGCTGGCCACGATCACGCCTGCAATCAGCGGCAGGAAGCCGCCGAGATAGCCTGCGCCGATGTGGTATGGGATCGACATCGAGCTGTATCGAATGCGCGGCGGAAACATCTCCGAAAGCAGCGCCGCGACTGACCCGTATGTCAGCGCCGACAGCATGCCGAGGCCCAGCAGAATGGCGACGATGCCGAGGATATTGACGGCCGAGGGCTGCTGCTTGGCAAAATCGAACCCGTATTCGCCCAGGGCCGCGCGTATGCCATCGCGCCGGGCACCTCCGTCCTCGAACCAGACCGGATCAATCGCGATAGGCTCGTCGCCTGCTGTCAGTGCAAGCGCCTCACTTTCGACCAGCGCATAGGGAACGCCCGACGCGGTCAGGGTCTCCAGCACCTTGCCGCAATCGGTTTGCTCGCGGTCGAACAGGTCGGCGAAGGGGTCGGTCACGCATTGCGGTCCGGCAACTGTAATCGGGGTGGCATTTGCAGCCTTCTCAAGGCCGGGATTGGCGAGGCTGCCCAGCCCCCAGAATGCCGGGAACAGCAGCAGCAATGTCAATATCGCACCAATCATGATCGGCTTCTTGCGGCCCACCCGATCAGACCATTTGCCGATCAGCACATAGAACGACATCGCGATCAGGCCGGAGAAGAACAGGATCAGTTCAACGGTCAGGTCTGCCATGTGCATCGGACCACGCAGGAAGCTCATCCCGCTGAAGAACGCGGTGTACCAGATTGTCGTCAGGATGCCCGTGACGCCGAACAGGGCGACGAAGATGCGTTTGCGGTTGCCGGGATAGGTGAAGCTTTCGACAAACGGGTTGCCGGCGAGTTGGCCCTCGGCCTTCATGGCCTGGAAAACCGGGCTTTCCGACAGCTTGAGCCGCATCCACAGCGAAATGCCGAGGAGGATGATGGAGAGCAGGAACGGCACACGCCAGCCCCAGGCGACGAAGTCATCCTCTGGAATCAGAAAGCGGCAGGTCAGCACGACTGCAATCGACAGTACGAAACCCCCGGCCACGCTGGCCTGGATAAAACTGGTGTAGAAACCGCGCTTCTCCGGCGGGGCGTGTTCAGCGACATAAATTGCCGCCCCGCCATATTCACCACCTAGTGCCAGTCCCTGGACTACTCGCAAAAGTATGACGATGATCGGCGCGGCGATCCCGATTGAAGCGACCGTTGGGATCAGTCCGACCCCGGCCGTGGCAATCCCCATCAGGGTGACGGTAACGAGAAAGGTATATTTGCGTCCCAGCTTGTCCCCGAGAAATCCGAAGAGGACTGCACCAAGCGGACGGAAGGCGAAGCCAACGGCGAAGGTCGACCACACCAGCAGGAGGCCGAGCGTTTCATTGTCGACGTCGTAGAACGCATCCTTGAGAATGTAGGCCAGCGTCCCGTAGATGAAAAAATCATACCATTCGAAGATGGTGCCAGCTGACGAAGCACCGATAACCAGCTTGATCTCGTTCTCGTCCGGCTCACGTCCCTTGAGTGCTGCTGCGTCGCTCATGATGCTGCGCCCTGTCCCCCTGATTATTTGAAAAATCTCTAGCGAGCTGCCCCAGCCTTGGAAAGCGCCACCTCGGCGGCCTTCCACGGCAACAGCATCGCACCATGTCGTGCAGGATATGCCCGGGCCGGAGCGATCAGATCGATATCGGGCCAGTTCGGTGCCGGCCCCTCACCCTCCAGCCAATGCGCTATAGCTGCATGCGCTTGACCAATCGCGGCCGCATCGAGCCCAATGGCGTGGCGAGCGAAAATCGCCGCACTGGCTTGTCCGATGGCACAGGCCGAGACCTGCATTCCAAGAGCGCGAATAGTGTCGTTGTCGTCGGTCTCGAGGCTCAGGGACAACGAACTGCCGCAACTTTGCGACCGGGCGCGGCCAAGAAATGGCAAATTCGTGTCGAGCGGATACCGGGCCAACTCGACAGCAAGGCCGAGGATCGTGGGAGAATAGAGTTTCTCTGCTGTGCCCGACGCCATCAACCGCCGATCAATGCGCGTTGGGCGTCCTGTTCGGCGCGCAGCTTCGCGCGCCGCTCGGAGATATATTCGACGAGGGCTTCGGTGCTGGCATTGACCACCGGATAGGTTCGCGCGGTGGCGATCCATACCGGACGGCCCTTGTAACCCCAGACGGTATCATAGCCGAGCGCAAGCAAGGAGAAGGCCAGTACGACGACGATGCCGCCCTTGATCGCCCCAAAACCGAATCCCAGCACGCGGTCGATTGGCCCCAGAAGCGATTTGCGCGGCCCGTCGCCGGCGCGCCCGGCAATCAGTTTCATCGCGGCATAGGGAATGAGCAAAAGCGCCACAAAAGCGAGGATCGCAGCCCCGGTCTGCGTCGGGGTAAATGGTTCGAAAGCTTCGAACAGGGGTGTGTGCAGATACCGAATGGCAAACAGCGCGAGAATCCACGCCGCGAGCGAAAGAACTTCCTGCACGAAGCCACGCATGAAACCGCCGATGGCGGCCACCGCGACGATGATGAGAACTATGATGTCAAACCCGGTCATTATGGGCTCGGTAACTAGGTGTTCGCCATCACCCGGTCAACGAGCTTGGACAGTCGGTCGACAGGAGAAAACTTCATATTGGCAACCTTTTCCCCGCCATTCTGCGGTCCGCAGCCCGTGACAAAGCCGAGCTTGGCTGCTTCGCGCAGCCGCAGCCCGGCATGGGCAACGGGACGCACCTCGCCAGCCAACGAGACTTCACCGAACCACACCGACCGTTCAGGCAATGGCTTGTCGGCCAGCGCCGAGACCAGTGCGGCGGCTACTGCGAGATCTGCTGCCGGATCGGCAAGGCGGTATCCCCCGGCGACGTTGAGATAGACCTCGGCCGAACTGAAATTGAGCCCGCAACGCGATTCGAGCACTGCCAGCAGCATAGCGAGCCTGCCATTGTCCCAACCCACGACCGCCCGTCGCGGCGTCGCGCCCGACTGCAACCGCACGATCAGGGCCTGCACTTCCACAAGCACTGGCCGTGTGCCTTCCAATGCCGGGAATACCGCGCTGCCGGCAAGTGGCTCGTCGCGGCCGGACAGGAACAGCAGCGACGGATTGGCGACCTCTTCCAGCCCCTTGGCGGCCATCGCGAAGACGCCGATCTCGTCGACTGCGCCAAAGCGGTTCTTGAGCGCGCGCAGGATGCGGTACTGGTGGCTTCGTTCACCTTCAAAGCTCATCACCACGTCGACCATGTGTTCAAGGACGCGAGGTCCGGCGATGCTGCCGTCCTTGGTGACATGGCCGACCAGCACCAGCGCAACGCCGGTTTCCTTGGCGTAGCGGATCAACTCGAAGGCGCAGCCGCGAACTTGGCTGACCGTGCCGGGCGCACCCTCGATCGTGTCCGAATGCATGGTCTGGATCGAATCTATGACGAGCATGGCCGGAGCTTCCATTGCGCCAAGCGTGGTCAGGATATCGCGCACCGAGGTGCTTGATGCGAGCTTGAGCGGCGCATCGGCAACGCCCAGGCGAGAGGCACGCAACCGCACCTGCCCGGCCGCTTCCTCTCCGCTGACGTAAACGACTTCCTTTCCGGCCTTGGCGATATTGGCGGCAGCCTGCAGCAGCAGCGTCGATTTGCCGATCCCCGGATCGCCGCCCATCAGTATCGCACAGCCGGGGACCAGCCCCCCGCCCAGCGCACGATCGAATTCATCGAGACCGGTGGTGCGCCGGACCAGTTCTTCGCCTGGACGATGAAGGTCGACGAACTCGATGGCCCGGCCGCCGCTCGAGAGATCGTGCTTTTGTGAGAATACGGTGGCCGGGGCATCCTCGACCAGCGAATTCCACTCCGAACAGTCGCCGCATTGTCCCTGCCAGCGATGCGCCACGGCGCCGCAAGCCTGGCAGACATATTTTTTCTTGGATTTCGCCATCGCGGATTCGATAAACAGAACATTTCCAGAACGCAATTGCTATTGCCTCTGTCCGGGGCCACTATCCCCCAATGCGTCAGAAGGAACTTCGGATTGCGCTGGTATGCTACGGGGGGGTGAGCCTGGCCGTATATATGCATGGCGTAACCAAGGAACTGTGGAATCTCGCCCGCGCCAGCCGGGCATTCCTTGCCGACGAAAACGCGCCGACCGGAAGCGCGGCAATCTATGCTGCCTTGCTGCGCATCATCGAAGACGAGACCGCGCTTCGGTTGCGGGTTCTCCCCGATATAATGAGCGGGGCGAGCGCAGGAGGGATTAACGCGGTATTCCTCGCCCAGGCGATCCATTCCGGTGCATCTCTCGAGCCTCTGACCGAATTGTGGCTCAACAACGCCGACGTTGAACGCTTGGTTGATCCGGACGCGCGGCCGATGTGGCGCTTTGCCAAACCCTATGCTGAACCACTGGTCGCCTGGCTCTTGCGTCGCCCGGGAAGTGCGGTCAGCGAAAGCGTCGCGCCCGAAACCCGATCGGAAGTCCGGGGCAAGGTATCACGGCTGATCCGCGGCCGCTGGTTTCAGCCGCCCTTTTCCGGCTCCGGCATGTCGGAACTTTTGTATGAGGCGCTCGAGGCGATGGCGGCAGAACATGCCGGTCCTCCCCTGTTGCCACCTGGACACCCGATCGACCTGTTTGTCACGGCGACCGATTTTCGCGGCTATCTCGACACGTTGCGGCTGCACAGCCCGGCACTGGTGGAAGAGAGCGAGCATCGAATGCCCTTCACTTTCCACTCTCCCACTCCGGCCGAGGCCGGTAATCCGCTGGCCGATCCGCTGGTATTGACGCTGGCC
>SHLU01000096.1 GCA_004282995.1 Sphingomonadaceae bacterium | reverse complement strand
CCACGGTAGCGTCTTCTGGCATCCGCAAGGCTACAAGATCTGGCGCGAACTCGAAGCCTATATGCGCCGCAAGATGGACGGCGCCGGCTATCAGGAAATCAAGACTCCGCAAGTGATGGACGCGCGCCAGTGGGAACAGTCGGGCCATTGGGGCAAATACCGCGAAAACATGTTCGTCATCCCCGACGAGGTTCCCAATACCGAGGACGAAGGCGAACTGGTCTCGCGGGATGTCGACTGGATGGCGCTCAAGCCGATGAACTGTCCGGCGCATGTACTGGTCTTCAAGCAGGGCATTACCTCCTATCGCGACCTGCCAATCCGGCTGGGCGAGATGGGCTGCTGCCACCGCAACGAACCGCATGGCGCTTTGCATGGGCTGATGCGGGTGCGCCAGTTTACGCAGGACGATGCGCATATCTTCTGCACCGAGGATCAGATCGTCGGTGAGGTCAGGCGCTTCTGCGAACTGGCCGACCGCGTCTACAAGGACTTCGGTTTCAGCTATCACATCAAGCTCGCTCTCCGGCCCGAGCAGCGGTTCGGGTCCGATGCCGATTGGGACAAGGCCGAGCAGGAATTGCGCGATGCGGTGGTCGAGGCAGGCATGGCGACCGACGAATATGGCTGGGAAGAATTGCCGGGCGAAGGCGCATTCTATGCGCCCAAGCTCGAATGGCATCTCACCGATGCAATCGGTCGCACCTGGCAGGTTGGCACGATCCAGTCCGATCGCGTGCTGCCCGAACGGCTCGATGCGACCTATATCGGAGAAGATGGCGAGAAGCATCGCCCGATCATGCTGCATCGCGCAATCTTTGGCTCCTACGAGCGCTTTATCGGCATTCTGATCGAACATTTCGCTGGTCGTCTGCCAGCCTGGCTTGCCCCTACCCAGGCGGTAGTGGCGACCATCGTCTCCGATGCCGACGACTATGCCGGGCAGGTCGTTGCCAAGCTGCAAGCAGCCGGCATTCGCGTCGAGGGTGACCTGCGCAACGAAAAGATCAACTTCAAGGTGCGTGAGCATTCGGTTGCCAAGGTCCCGCACATGCTGGTGGTCGGCAAGCGCGAAGCCGAAGAAGGCACCGTCGCAGTCCGCACGTTGGGCGAGAAAGACCAGCAGGTGATGTCCTTGGATGAAGCTGTTGCCATGCTGAAATCGGCGGCGACCCCGCCCGATCTCGGCTAGGCGCAAGTCCAGTGGAATTGCTGGCAGGCTTCAGCGCGCTCCAGATTGTTGTCGCGGCGCTTGCGACCTTTGCTTCGGCCTTCGTACGGGGGCTGACCGGGTTCGGTATGGCGATCCTTTTGGTGCCGGTGCTGGCGCTCGCACTGTCGCCGGTTGAAGCGGTGCTGACTGTCAACTTCCTCGCCCTGTTCATCGGGTTGAGCGAGATACGCATGTTCCTTCAACATGCCGAGCGTTCGGCCTGGGTCATCGGCGCACTGGTGGTGCTGACTACCGCGCCGGGACTTGTCGCGCTGGCCGCGACCCCGCCCGATATCGCCCGTCTGTTGATCGCGCTGGTGGCGCTGTCTGCCTTCGTCGCCATCCTGTTCCCCACCCGCCCAGAGACGGCACCGGGTCCACTCACCACTGGCGCAACCGGCATAGCCAGTGGCCTGTTGACCGGGTTTTCCGGCATGCCTGGCCCGCCGGTCGTGCCCTATTATGTCGGCCGCCAGATCCCGCGCATCGTCGCCAAGGCATCCATGCTGTTGATCTTCACGATCGCGGCCATGGCAGGCCTTGGTTCGGGACTTGCCATCGGAGTGCTCGAATGGCGCCTGCTTGGCCTGGCGCTGATGCTGTTCCCGGTCGTGCTGGCCGGCAATTGGGTGGGGGCACACGCATCGGGCCGGGTCAGCGACTTTGCATGGCGCGCATTCACGGGGTTCGTTCTGGGAGCGGCCGCAATCGCGGCGCTGGTCAAGCTGGCGCAGTAATCGCCCGAGCGATCAAAATGGTTGCCAGCTCGCTGCAAAAATAAGGCTGAGCGCGCAGGCACAGACAATCGCCCCGCGCAGCTCTTCGGCGGCAGTATGGACGATGGCGACGGCGCGAGCATGTGTCATGCTCTGCAAGGTGACGGCTTCGCCCTAACAAGCAGTTAAGAATTCAGCTCCAGCCGGGGCATCTGCTGGCTGGCACAGTGGAAACCCCCACCACCCGCCAATACGGCATCGGCCGGCAAGCCGATCGTGGGACGGTCAGGAAACAGCGCGGCAACTGCGGCGACCCCGTCGGAGTCATACGTCGATCCGAAAGTCGGCACTATGACGAGCTGCGTAGTGATGGTGAAATTGGCGTAGCTGGCCGGCTCGATCCGGCCTGCGCGCTCGATGCGTCCGGGCGAAGGGATTTCCGCCACCTCTACCCCGGCGGCCTCGGCCCGCTCTTTCGCATCGCGATAGATCGCGGCGTTGGGATCGTCCCTACCCGTCGCACCAGGAAGGCACAGGCGACCCGGCGCGAAGAAGCGCGCCAGATTGTCGACATGGCCATCGGTGTGATCATTGACCAGTCCCTCGCCAAGCCAAAGCACCCGATCAAAGCCCAGGTCTTTTGCCAGCGCCGCCTCGATATCGGCGCGTGTCATGTGGGGATTGCGGTTGGGATTGAGCAGGCACTGCTCGGTGGTAACGGCAAGCCCGGTGCCATCGCCATCGATCGCGCCACCCTCCAGGATCCAGTTGCGTTCGACTAGGGTCAAGCCGGCATCTCGGGCCAGATCGGCACCAATAACCTCGTCGCCGGGCATCTCGTATTTGCCGCCCCAGCCATTGAACCCGCAACGCAGCGCTGACCCGTCACCGCGCACCAGCGGCCCTGTATCGCGCAGCCAGATATCGCCGAACCTGCGTTGTTCGAGCCGGACCCTGCCCGAAACCAGAGCTCGTGCGCGCGCCCCGCTGGCCTCGTCACGGACGAGCAGCCGCACTTCCTGTCCGCTTTCGGCAACAGCATTGGCAAATGCCGCGATCTGCTCCTGCGCGCGCTCGAGGCTATCCGGCCATTCCTCGGCCAGATGCGGGAAACCGATCCACAACCAGTCCTGCGGCGCCCATTCGGGCGGCATGAGGATAGACATGGACCGGCTCCCTGCTGTGTTCTGGAAAGAAGCCTAGCAGCCCTGTTGGCCGGCGGCACAGCTTTCGTCACGGGTGGCCTTGAATTCGTCACCCTCGTTCCAGTTGGGCCAGCTTTCGCTCTGCGCGAGCATCCGGCCGATGCGATAGAACAATTGCAGGTCCTGCATCACGCCCGACCAGTCCCAGTCTTCGCTGAACTCGTCCTTGGGGCCGTGATAACGGTTGTCGCGATAGTCCTTGGCAAGGGCTTCGCCGGCTTCTCGCCCACCTTCCTTCAGGTCTTCGCCGCCATCGACATAAAGCATCGGTACGCCGCGCTTGGCGAACGCGAAGTGGTCCGAGCGATAATAATAGCCGGCCTCGGGCGAAGGATTGGGCGTTGCCACCCGGCCATCGGAATCGAGCGCCTTGTTGAGGAAGTCATCGAGCTTGGACTTGCCCGGTCCGACCACAGTCACGTCATTTGACGGCCCCCCGACCAGGAATGCGTCCATGTTGATGCCGCCAACTGTCTGGTTGAGCGGGAAGACCGGGTTGGCAGCGTAGTAGTCGGCGCCGAGCAAACCCGATTCTTCGGCTGTCACGGCCAGGAAAACCAGGCTGCGTGCTGGCGGCCCCGCTTTGGCGTGCGCTTCGGCGAGAGCGACGAGCGCCGCAGTGCCGGTGGCGTTGTCGACTGCGCCGTTGCAGATGTCGTCACCGTCATCCGCAGGAGTGCAGCGGCCCAAGTGATCCCAGTGCGCGGTGTGCATGACATATTCGTCAGGCCGCTCCGACCCAGGCAGAACGCCGATCACGTTCTGCGATTTGAAAGTGCGGATGTCATTCCGGAAGGCGGTGGACGCGGTCACGCCCAGCGGCACCGGCTTGAACCCCGGCTTTTTCGCTGCCTCCATCAGGGCATCGAAATCCTTGCCCGCAGCTTCGATGATCTGGCGCGCAGCATCGTTCTGAACCCAGCCGTTCATCTGCGTCATCTTGGGCGCATTGGCGCCGCGCTGGGCATAGGCCTGCGGACCCGACCACGAACTTTCGACCACGTTCCAGCCATAGGAAGCAGGCTCGGTGTCGTGGATCACAAGGGCAGCGGTCGCCCCCTGCTTGCCGGCTTCCTCGTATTTGTAGGTCCAGCGACCGTAATAGGTCATCGCCTTGCCGTTGAAGGTGCCTTCCAGACCCTCGGTATCGAAGTCGGGATCATTGACGAGAATCAGGGCGGTTTTGCCCTTCATGTCGATGTCCTTGTAATCGTTCCACTCACGCTCGGGCGCGTTGATGCCGTAGCCGACGAAGACCAGTTCACTGTCATTAACCGAAGTCTTGACCTGTTCCTGGTAGGTCACACCGACCCAGTCTTTCGCAAAATCCAGCGACAGATCGACGCCATTGCCCTTGATCTTGAGCGGAGCAAAATCCTTGCCGGTTATCTCGACCAGCGGCACTTCCTGCACCCAGCTGTCACCATTACCCGGCTGCAGGCCAGCCTGCTGGAACTTCTCGATCAGCAGCGCGACCGTCTTTTCTTCGCCTGGCGTACCCGGCATCCGGCCTTCGAATTCGTCGGATGACAGTGTGCGGGTGATGTCGATCATCGTTTGCTGGCTGATATCGCCGTCCTCGACATCGGGAATGTCGAGAGAAGCGTCGCCGGCGCTCGACAAGTCGCCGTTACAGGCCGCGAGCGTAAGCGCTGCCGAAGCAGCAAGGATCATGCGTTTCATGAAGGCATTCCATATTCTGTGATTGCTGGCGGCCTTGTCGCAAAGCCGCGAAGGCAGCGCAAGAGCGCTTGCACCTTGCCTGATGCCAAGGCAGGGCATGGGAATGCAAGGCGATTGGCAAGCCGCTCTCGAACGGGCCCGGGCTCACGCCCCATTCCTTGCGCGCGGACTCGAACGCCAGCCGGACCTCACGAAGCTGCTGGAAGCCGGTGAGGGAGAGGCGGCGCTGGTCTGGGCGCTGGAACAGGGCACCCATGACGATGCCGCCATCGGCCTGCGTCGCGAGCGGTTGGCCTATGCCGTGGCACTGGCCATCGGCGATTTGGCCGGCGCGTTTCCGCTGGCGCGTGTGATGGAAGAGCTTTCTGCACTCGCCGACCGCGCGCTCGACCGGGCCATCGCCTCGGTCATCTCCAAGCGTGTCGAGACCGGCGGCACGGATGGTTTTATCGCCCTGGCGTTGGGCAAGCACGGCGCACGCGAGCTTAATTACAGTTCCGATATCGACCCCATCCTGCTGTTCGACCCGGAGAGCCTGCCCCGCCGCGAACGCGACGGCCCAGGAGAAGCCGCGCAACGCTATGCCCGCGACATCGTAAAGCTGCTCTCCGATGTGACCGACGAAGGCTATGTCTTCCGGGTCGACCTGCGCTTGCGGCCCGCTGCCGAAGTCACTCCGCTGGCCATTTCGCGCAATGCCGCACTGTCGCATTATGAAAGCTCGGCATTGGCGTGGGAACGGGCCGCCTTCATCCGCGCGCGTGCCTGTGCCGGGGACGTGGAGGCGGGGCGGGACTTCCTCCACGCCATCTCACCCTTCGTTTGGCGTCGCAGTCTCGATTTCAACGCCATCGAAGATATCGGACGGCTGACCAGCCGTATCCGCGAGGTTTATTCGGGGCCCAAGGTGCCCGGTCCTGGCTTTGACCTCAAAAAGGCTCGTGGGGGAATTCGCGAGATAGAGTTTTTTGCCCAGACCCACCAACTAATCCATGGCGGTCGCAACCCGGCTCTGCGCCAACGCGAAACGCGCGCAGCGCTCGATGCACTGGCCGAGGCTGGGATCGTCTCGACGGATGATGCCGAAGGGCTGGGCGAAGCCTATGATCGGCTCCGCGTGCTCGAGCACCGGCTGCAAATGATAAACGATCGCCAAACCCACAGCCTGCCCGATGGCGAACGGCTTGATGCCGTCGCCCGGCTGGATGGACTGGCAAACGGTTCAGCACTGATCGAAGAGTTGGCCGAGTTGACCGATCGCGTCGGCCGCCGTTTCGATCGCCTGTTGGAAACCACAACCAGCCCCGAACGAGCGCGGCCCGTGGCCGAGATCACCGCTGAATTGACCGCTGCCGACCAGGACAGCGCCCACCGCCTCGCCACCCGAATCGAGGGCTGGCTCGACGGTCGGTATCGCACCTTGCGGTCGAGTAGTGCGCTCGACGCTTTCCGGGCCATCCTGCCCGCTATGGTCAGTGCCCTCGAGACAGCGCCCGAACCCGACCGTGCCTTGTTGCGGTTCGAGCGGCTGCTGGAAAACCTGCCGAGCGCGATCAACCTGTTCCGTCTGCTTGATGCCCGTCCGGGGTTACTCGACCAGATGTTGCGCATCCTCGCCTTCGCCCCTCCGCTGGCGGATGAGTT
Organism: Sphingomonadaceae bacterium; assembly: GCA_004282995.1. Taxonomy (GTDB): domain Bacteria; phylum Pseudomonadota; class Alphaproteobacteria; order Sphingomonadales; family Sphingomonadaceae; genus Parerythrobacter. The sequence goes on along the minus strand of SHLU01000096.1, from coordinate 2,081 downwards.
GGCGCGTAATGCGGCACTGCTCGACACGCTGATCGACCGCACCGTGCTCGACCTGCCACCACCGGTTCAGGACATTGCCGCAGCCATGCGGCGCGGCGATCCGGCCATGCCTTACGAGCGGCTGCTCGACCGGATTCGCATTGTGACCGGCGAACAACGGTTCGCTCTCGGCGTACAGTTGATCGAAGCGGCAAATGATCCGCTTGAAATCGCTGCCGGCCTTTCCCGCGTGGCAGAGGCTGCGCTGCAGGTAGCGGTCGAGGAGACTGCGGAAGAGTTTGCGCGCACCCATGGCAGGGTTCCGGGCGGCGAGATGGTGGTGATAGGCCTCGGTAGGCTCGGCGGCCGGGCCCTGACTCATGCCTCCGATCTCGACCTCGTCTACCTCTTCACCGGAGACACGGCGACCGAATCGGATGGCGGGCGCCCGTTGGGGGCAACGCTCTATTTCAACCGGCTCGCCCAGCGGGTCAGCGCCGCGCTGAGCGTGCCTACCGCCGAGGGAGCGCTTTACGAAATTGACACGCGGTTGCGGCCGCAGGGTACGCAGGGTCCGCTGGCGGTAAGCGTCGAGAGTTTCGCCAAGTACCAGCGCGAGGCAGCCTGGACTTGGGAACACATGGCCCTCACCCGGGCCCGCGTGGTGGCGGGGCCGAACGACGCAGCGGCCGAGGTCGACGCGATCCTGGCTGAGGTGCTGACCTCTCCGCGCGATGCGACTGACTTGCGCGAGGCGGTCCTGACGATGCGCGCGGAGATGGCGCTTCACAAACCGGCCAAGGGTCCGCTCGACGCCAAACTGCAGCGCGGCGGACTGGTTGATCTCGAATTTCTGGTGCACTTCCTGCAATTGCGGGACGGCATCGCGCTGACACCTGACCTGGCCGAAGCCTGTCGCTCTCTGGCCCGCAAAGGCTTGCTGAGCGATCCACAGGTCGAGGCGCATGACCTGTTAACGCGGTTGATCGTGGGTGCGCGGCTGCTCGCTCCGGGGCTAGAGATGCCCGCCGGGCGCGGCGGCGATATCCTTGCCGAGGCCTGCGGCTGCTCTGGACCCGAAGCCCTCATGACGGCATTGGGCGATGCCCGGCGCGAAATCGCCGCTGGCTGGCAATCGGTTCTGGACGAGACATTGGAGATCGACTGATGAATACGCGACCGCACGAGGGCGACCCGGTGCCTGATATCGCGATGGAAACGCTCGATGGGGAAAGCATACGGCCGTCTGACTATCGCGGGCGCAAGCTGGTTTTGTTTTTCTATCCCAAGGACAATACGCCCGGGTGCACCACCGAGGCCAAGGAATTTTCGGCAGCGAAAGCGGACTTCGAAAAAGCCGGTTGCGCGCTGCTGGGGATCAGCAAGGATTCACCCAAAAAGCACCAGAACTTCATCGCCAAGCACGATCTGACTGTCGATCTCGCGACCGACGCCCAGGAGGGCGGACTATCCGATGCTCTCGGCGTCTGGACCGAGAAGAAGATGTACGGAAAGACCTTCATGGGCATGGTCCGCACGACCTACCTGGTCGATGCCGATGGTCGCATCGCGCGGGTCTGGGACAAGGTGCGGGTCAAAGGGCACGTCGACGAGGTGCTCGCCGCCGCACAGGCGCTTTGAGCGCGACCCGCCCCTCGCTCGCAGCAGCAATACGGGCTGCGCTGCTGACAGCCGAGCCGACCGCCAAGGTCTTCGCTGCACGCGATCTCGCGCGCAACTGGCGGCAGGGTCGACTGGAATGGTCGTTCGACATCGCCATGCCGGACCGACCCGCATGGCCCGACAGCCCGGAATTGCTGCCGCCCAACCAGATGCCCCGACGCGGGCGCGGCGGATCGGAACGCTCGCGTCTGGCGCTGTGGCACGCGCTGGCCCATATCGAGTTTGTCGCTATCGATCTCGCCCTCGACATCGTCGGACGGTTCGGGGCCATAATGCCGCGCGATTTCACCGATGATTTCCTGTCGGTTGCCGCTGACGAGGCGATGCACTTTGCGCTGCTGGACCGCAAATTGCGTTCGCTTGGCAGTCATTATGGTGCGCTTCCTGCTCATGCAGGATTATGGGAATCGGCCCAGGAA
>SHLU01000095.1 GCA_004282995.1 Sphingomonadaceae bacterium | reverse complement strand
TAGAGTACGAGCTGAAGGTGCAAGCGAGGCGAGCCGCAGCCGGATCGCCGCACTGGGCAGCGAACGCGCGCGATTGGTCGGCAGGCTGGTCGCGCTGACCGGACAACCTGCTCAACGGCTACTGAACTTGCTTGCGCAACCGGCTCCCGCTCTTGCGCAGCCCTCAGCGCCAACAGCGCTTCCAGCGCAATTGCTGGCCAATCGACCCGATATTCTCGCCGCCGCAGCAGAACTGGCTGCGGCCGATGCCGAACTCGCTGCCAGCGCGGCCCGGCGGTTTCCGCAAGTGACGCTATCGGCCGCGCTGGGCCTGCTGGCCTTCGACCTGGCCAGCCTGTTCGATGGTGACTCACTGGTCGGTTCTGTCGGCGGCGGATTTCTGGCTCCATTGCTGGATTTCGGACGAGTGGAGGCCGAGATCGATGTTTCGGCAGCCGACAAGAAGCTTGCCTTCGCCAACTATCGCGAAACGGTCTTTACAGCGCTCGGCGAGGCAGAGGCTGGCTACGGCCTTGTCACTTACGCAGATGCACAACTGTCCACCGCCACACGCGATTTCGCCAGCACGGCCCGCGCTGCAAAGCTTGCCCAGACCCGCTATGAGGCCGGCCTGTCAAACTTCCTGACCGTACTCGAGGCACGGCGAACCGCAGATGCCAGCGGCGAACGGGTTGCCATTGCCCGCGGGCAAGCCGAACGGGCGCGGGTCTTGTTGTGGCAGGCGCTCGGCGGCGATCAACCCACCAGCCGGTCGAACAACCAATAGGATCCGGTGCTGCCGATGGCATAGGTGGTAATCCGCACTACCGGATCGAGCGCTAGAGGGCGCACTCGGCGGGTGGCACTGAGAATAGCAAGCACGGCCAACACAACCGCCAGTTGCCCCGCCTCGACCCCGATGTTGAACGCGATCAGCGCAGCGGGCACTTCGCCTTCCGGCAATCCGATGGCGCGCAACGCACCGGCAAAGCCGAAGCCATGGATGAGACCGAATCCGAAGGCGACGAGCCACGGCCAGCGCCGGGTCCAGCTCCGCTCCTTCCCCCGAACGATCTCGACAGCCAGAAGAACGATGCTGAGCGCAATGACAGCCTCTACCGGCCTGCCCGGTAGGCCGATGAACCCTAACGAAACCCCGGCAAGCGTTAGCGAATGGGCCACGGTGAAGGCGGTGACCGCCCCTGCCACAGCCCAGCCGCGCCGCACCAGCAGGACCAGTGCGATCACGAACAGCAAATGGTCCCAGCCGGACAGGATATGGTCAATTCCGAGCGTGAAATAGCTGCGCCAGACCTGCCAGGTGTCTGGCCTTGTGGCGATTGTGGCAAGCGGTTGGCTCTCGGTCAGGCGATAGGTCTGCACCGGGCGATCGAGCGGCGCGACGCGCAGTAGCGTGTCGCCGCCGCCGAAGATCGAGGCAAAGCCTACCGTCCCGCCCGCAACCGGCTGGCTGCATTGCACGTAGGCCGTCCCGATCATCGCCAGCGACGCTTGCCGGACATTTGGCTCCCCTTCGATCACACAGCCGTCTGGAAGCAACGGCACGGCCAGTTCGGCGGGGCCCGGTCCGGGCAAGGGTTGCTTCCAAGCCAGGCGCCAGCCCTCTGCGCGGTCCTGGGTGAATTCGACGTAGCCAGGCCGCAATTCATCGGCTGCAGCAGGTGCTGCAAGGCTCCAGCATATCAATGCAAAAAGGACCCGGATCATCGGTCGATCCGGACCGAATAAGCCTCACGCAGCAGGGCATAGGCTTCCTCCCTGCGCCGCTCGGCAGTGCCGCGCCGCCAATCCTCAATCACTCGCGCACGCTGGGATGCAAGTGGCGGCAGCGCACCGGCCTCGCGCTCGCGCAAGCGCACAAAATGCCAGCCGAGCCCCGAGCGGATGGGCCCATGCCATTGGCTGCCGGCTGGCAATGCAAGCAGGCTCTGGACAAAGGCTTGTCCGAATTGCGACGCGACATCAGCAGCCAATCGATCCTCGCCCGTGGCAGGAAGCGAGGAAGGCGCCCCCATAGAACGCCAGTTTCGATCGAGTTCGGAACGGATAACGACAGGGTCAGGTTGGTCCGGGAAATAGACCTGATCAAAGCTGAGGCGGGTTCCGTTCGAGAAACGATCGGCATGGTCGCGATACCATTGCTCAAGTTCGGCTTGCGAAGGATCGTCGGTCTCCGCGGCGGAGGCAGCGATGAAGTCCATCTTCTTGGCGAGCCGCCGACGCACGACCGGATCGTCTCGGTCGAGCCCCAATCGCAATGCCTCGCGGTAGAGCACCTCCTCGCGGACAAACCGGTCGATCAACTGATCGAGCTCGCGATCGCTCGGAGGGCGCTGCATCGTGCGCTCGAAGGCAAGCGCAACCTGGGCCTGCACGTCAGGTGTGACCGAGATGGTTCTGCTGGCGGGGTCGGCTGGCTCGCCGCGCCAGGCAAAAAACCCGAAAATCAGCACCCCGCCAAGCAGGAAATGGATCAGCGGTTCGCGCAATGCAGCATGCGCGCGGGCCTTCAACATCACGGGGCAGCAGCCTGCGGCAGCAACCATATTGGCGAGGTATAGGCGCGTTCTTGAACGGTCTTGACCACGTCGTCCGCCAGCTTGGCACCAAAGCGAAGCGCGTCAAACAGCACCCAGCGCGGAGTCGGGATCTCGATCACGCGGACGTAATAGAAGGAACTCTGGCCGGCCTCGTATTCGGGATCGGTCCAGACTTCGCGCAGCTGTGCCGAGCCGATCGTGTTGGCGTAAGCAGCGGTGGCTTCATCGACGGTATTGCCCACCGGTGGGACCAGGCTGCCGGAAGCACCGTCCATCGGACGTGCACTCCAGGCAACGTCAAAGACCTTCTCCTGCAAGACACCGGTTCGATCTACCCAACCCTTGACGACCTGCAAGCGGTCGAGATTGGCACCTTCGGGGTCTTTGAGCGCCTCAATCATGAAGGTCGGTGCACTGCCCTTGTCGGCCAGAACGCCGCCCATCGGCACGCCGCCGGCATAGCCGGTCGCGACCCAGTTCGCGTCAAAGCTCTCGTCGTCGAATCCGAAGCCGCCAAAGACCCTCACGCTTAATCGTGATCCGGTGGTGGCATAGACCTCGCGCCGCTTGAAGGCGTCGAAGATCTCAGCCCGCGTATTGCCGCGCGCCCACGCCGCAGCATAACCGCTGGCGAGGTAATTCCAACCGAACCGCCCCTCGCGCGTGCCGAGATTTTGCCCGGCCATGGCGCGCTTTGCACTGGGTTCGTTGCCAGTGTGCTTGCCGAAGAAATTGTCCTCGTCCGCCGTTGCCAGCGCGGTATGCGAATCTGTCGAGCCGATCAGGCCGAAGCGATAGGGATTGATCCCCAGCCTCTGTTCGATTGAAAGTCCGCGCTTCAATGCCTCGCGCACGTAGCTTCCGGCATACATGTCGGGCGTGGCGCGGGCCGTCAGCGGCAGATTGCCAAGGTCCCAGCCCCACACGCCATATCCGGCGAATTCGTCATTGGGCGAAAGGAACGGATGCGACTCGCTGTCGCCCTTGATCTGGGTGACTTCGACAATCGGTTCCCACCGCGCGCGCTGGGCTGCGTAACCCGCATCCATCGGCGTACCGTCGGGGCCGGTCAGTTCAAACATTAGACCGTTGGAAAGATTGGAATTGTGCGGAATCGCCAGCGCCTGGCCACCGGTCCCCTTTTCATAGGCCGCCATATAGTCCCACAAACTCTCGACATCACTGCCGAGACCTGGGAACGGCAGGGTGTCGCCAAGCGTCGGGAAGCCGTCGCGAAACATCACCACCCGATGGAGATTGTTGCCATCGGGCATGGCGGTCCACTCGAAACCTGCAAATGCAGTGAACTTGCCCGGCTCGTTATACAGGTCGACCGTGCGCAGATGAGCCTGCCAGATGTCGGTCGTGGCCTGGCGGTTGGCGTCGGGATCGCGCATCGCCTCGGGCACCGTTCCGTTCGCGGCGGCAGTGATCAGTTCCGCCACCGCTCGAATAGACTCGTCGCCGCCTGCACGCATCATTTTCTGCCAGCGCCGCAAGGTTGGATCGCGTACCAGTGCCCGTGGCGCGTTCATCAATCGCTTGGTCGCCCCCAGCGCATCCGTGTGGTCGGCGATGACAAGGAAATCCAGCGGACGGGCGAGTTGTGCCTTCTGCCCGGTAGTCGAGGTGACCGCTTCGCCGCGTGCAAAACGCAGCGCGACCTCCGGCCCCAACCGGACGCCAAAGCCGAACGCATCGACCGAGTTGTCGGTATGCAGGTGGGTATCGCCCCAATAAACGCGGTCGGGATAGTCGGCGAGCGCGACCGTGCCTTCGCCATTCCCGGACTGGGCCGCGCTCGCCCTTGGTTGGAACACGCCGGTATACCAGGCGGCGCCTCCTGCCAGTGCTAAGGCGGCGGCACCGAGCACTATATAACGCTTGCGCATGTTCCCCTCCGATCAAACCGCCCCAGTCGATGCAGCGTCGCCCCTTTGTACAGGCTGGTCAAGTCAGCCACCTCCGAAGCTCGCGAGCGCGAAAATCATCGAGCCGCACCCCAGTGTCAGTGCGACAATCATCAGCAAACCGTCATGGACCAGCAAGGCCAGACCGATCGCCGCGATTGCAAACATCGGCACCGCGCTGGCAAAGGGCAGGAATTCGAGCGGGGGAACGGAGATGCACAACAGCAGGATGCCTGCAGCTGCGACCCTCGCGCCTATCCCTTCAATGAAGAAATCGAACCGGTCAGTCAGCTTGCTGTCGATCCACTTGGCAGCTCGATCGAGTTTGTGCAGCGCCTTGGCCAGCTCCGCGCCATCAGTTTGACGGCGTTCGACAAAATTCGGCAGCCACACATGCTCGCGCCCGATCAGCAATTGCAGGGCGATAAATGCAATTGTGGCAGCGAGCAGCGTCGGCACGCCTGGAACGCCTCCAATCGGCGTCATCGCGATAATCGGGAGGACGATCAGCAGCGGAGCGAAACTGCGGCGCCCGAAGGCGTCGAGTGCATCGCCAAGGCTGACCCTGTCGCTGCTTTCGCCAAGGCCTTCGACATCGCCGAGTAGGTCTCCGAGGTTGTCCGGCTTGTCGGCGATAATGACGCTCCCTTACCCTCACCCCTACATCGAGCGTGCGATCACCATCTTCATAACTTCGTTCGAACCGCCGAATATCCTGGCGATACGGGTGTCACGATACATCCGCGCAATGGGGTAATCGTTGATATAGCCCGCGCCGCCATGGAATTGCAGGCACTTGTCGACCACCTCGCTCTGCAACTCGGTGACCCAGTATTTCGCCATACAGGCGGTAGCGACATCGAGCTCGCCCTTGAGGTGCCGCGCGATGCAATCGTTGACGAACACCCGCGCCGCCGTACCGCGCGCCTTCAGGTCGGCGAGCGTGAACTGGGTGTTCTGGAAATCCCAGATCGTCTGCCCAAAGGCCTTGCGATCCTTGACGAATTCCAATGTTACTTCGAGCGCCTTCTCGATCCCGGTCATCGCGCCCATGGCGATGATCAAGCGTTCCTGCGGCAACTCGCCCATCAACTGGTAGAACCCCTTGCCTTCGACGCCGCCCAGCACGTTTTCCGCGGGGACGAATACATCGTCAAAGAACAGTTCCGAGGTGTCGGCAGCATCCATTCCGATCTTGTCGAGCTTCTTGCCGCGCTGGAAGCCCTCTGCGCCTTCGGTTTCGAGCAGCATCAGCGAAATGCCTTTCGCGCGTTCCTTCGGATCGGTCTTGGCAACGACAATGATGAAATCCGCAGTCTGTCCGCTGGAAATGTAGGTTTTCGCCCCGTTGATCCGGTATCCGTTGCCATCCTTGAGCGCAGTGGTGGTGATGCTTTGCAGATCAGAACCGACACCCGGCTCCGTCATTGCAATGGCGCTGACAAGTTCGCCTGTAACCAGTTTGGGCAGGTATTTCTTCTTCTGCTCCTCGGTCCCGTGGCGCACCAGATAGGGCAGGATAATCGTGTTGTGGAGGCTGGCCGCAAAACCTTCGACCCCGTGCTTGGCCTGCTGGTCGATCACCACCATGTCGTGGCGGAAATCGCCCCCGTGGCCACCATACTCCTCTGGCACCGACACACCGAGCAGCCCCGCTTCGCCCGCCTCGTTCCAGAATTCACGCTCGACCTGGCCATCTGCGCGCCATTTGAGGACGCGCTTTTCGGGCGCATGTTTCTGGTAGAACTTGCCCACCGCATCGGCGAAGATCGAGATTTCCTCGTCTTCCATGAATTCGGGCTGGGGCACATCGATCGCGGGCATTGGCTGGGGTCCTCTCGCCTTTTATTGTTGCCTCGCACCGTATCATGTCGGTAGCGGACTGCAACGCATTCGACAGATTGCCCTCGCCGGAGAAAACAATGGAATTGATCGGCCCGACCTCACAGACGCTCATTAGCCAGCGCACAAGGTTGCACTATGCCGACTGGGGCAATGAAGGTGCACCGCCGCTGATCCTGCTGCACGGCGGGCGCGATCATTGCCGCAGCTGGGACTGGATGGCTGAGCGCCTGCGCGAGGATTGGCACGTGATCTGCCCCGACCTGCGCGGCCATGGCGACAGCGAATGGACCAATACCGGCGTCTATTCGATCAGTTCCTACGTCTATGACCTCGCCCAACTGGTCCACCAGCTCGAACTGGACCCAGTGACGATCGTGGCCCATTCGCTCGGCGGCAACATCACCATGCGCTATGCCGGGATGTATCCGGAAAAGATGCGCCGGCTAGTGGCGATCGAAGGGCTCGGTCCCAGCCCCAAGGTGCAGGCGAAGATGGCCGAGACATCGTGGTACGAACACCGCAAGCAATGGATCGACAAGAAGCGCGAAGCCTCGGCCCGCCAGCCGCGCCGCTATGAAAGCTTCGAAGACGCGCTCGACCGGATGCACGAGGCCAACAGCTATCTCAGCCGCGACCAGGCCGAGCACCTGACCCGCCACGGCGCGATCCGTAACGAGGACGGAACCTGGAGCTGGAAGTTCGACCCGCACCTGCACGCCTGGCCGCCCGACGATATCTCGCTGGAGCAACTGGCCGAGCTATGGGGCCGGATCACCTGCCCCAGCCTGCTGGTTTACGGCGATGACAGCTGGGCATCAAACCCGCAGGAAGACGGCCGGATGCAGCACTTCGGCGACAACGTGACCGTCAGCGCCTACGAGCGCGCTGGACACTGGGTGCATCACGACCGGTTCGAGGATTTCCTGATCGAAGTGAAGGACTTCATCGCCTGACGGCCTGTCCGCTTGCAAGAGATGTCCTGAAAATCGCGAATGGCCGGATTTGGGGTGGAAAGCGGTCATTGCGCCAGACCCTTCTCGAAGGCATCATGCTCGAATGAAGCATCCTGAAGCGCAATTCGTCGTCGAAGTGACAGCGGACGATGAGATTGTCTGTCGAGCGCCCAAGCAGGCCGAGCAGCGCATCAAGATGACGGACCTTGCTTCTGTTTATATCGAGACAAACGACGATGGCCCTTGGGGAGCAGACGTTTGGTGGCTTCTCAACGACAACACCGGCCAAACAAGGGTCGCCTTTCCTCAGATGGCGACCGGCGAGGCGGAGGCCCTGGCTCGACTGCAACAACTGCCTGGCTTCGTAATACGGGGAATGAACTCGACCGACAATGCGCGTCTCGAATGCTGGCCATCACCCGTCGAGTGAATTTCTGCAATCGGGTCGTCAGGAGAAATTCCGGTCTTGGCGAAAATCAAGCGCAAGCCGCCTGGCTGGTTGCAGGATTGTAGACGATTATCGGCAATGGCCGGATCGGGGTGGGTCGCGGACGAAACCGCGTGACTTTCACGGAAGGACTAATCGAGCCTCATTCTTGATGGTTTCCGGCGAAGCAAAAGGGCTACAAAAGTGGTCGCCAGAAAGCTGATTGCGACTGCAAGCCACCAAGCAAGCCCGAACTGACGGCAGCCTAAATACGTTAGCACTCCAAATACCGCGAAGAACGCGCTTTGATATTTGCGAATGAAATGGACTAGCAACGCGCGCCCCCGATTGGGTTGAGTGCGGGTAGAACTAAGCCGAGCCCGTGAAGTCCGCAATAAGTCCATCTGCTCCTGGCAGGCTCTATTCCCAGCAAATCAGGCACAAACTGGGGTAGGATTGCTGCCATTCGCGCTAGTTCTCTCCGTAGTCGGGAACATCGGTGTTGAGTGAATCTGCATAGAGCTGGGGCAGGAAGTCGGCCAAAGTTCCCATCTCCTCGATCGCGTGTGTCATTAGGTTGGTAGCAAAACCTTCATCCAAGAGTAACACGCGAGCGATCCAGGTGTTGGCCGCAAGTCCTTCGATTGAGAACACGTTCTCGTTGCCGTCGCGTTTGGACACATGGCCCAGCCAAAAGACCGAACGCATTTCCGCTCCAAAGCTGGTGTCGCGCACTACGTGACACATCGTTGAGACATTCATGGCTTCGTCAAGTGCGCCCACTCGTGCGCAAATTGCAAACTTACCAACATCGTCTTTCCAACTTGGCAAATAGTCAGTTGGCGGAACGAATTGGATGCGGAGCTTATGCACTTCGGGGTCAGTGCCGAGCGTTTCGTGAACCAGGTGAGCGGCTCCGACGATCTCGCCGGGCTTCTTGTTCTCCCAATCCATCCATAGATGCGCAGTTGGGTGCCACATTTTATAG
>SHLU01000094.1 GCA_004282995.1 Sphingomonadaceae bacterium | reverse complement strand
TGGAACCTGCAGTTCGCCGGCTGGACCGGCGCTGTCATGCTGCGTTCGATCCAGGGCATCTCGAACGGACAATCGGCCAGCTATGTGATCCTGATGCTGATCGTCGGCATTACCGGCTTCGCGATCAGCACGCTGCTCTCTGTCGTCTATCGCAAGCTCATCAACCGGCCCGCATTGATCACCTGGGGTGCGACAGCGGCGGTGCTGGCAGTGGCGGTCGGCATTTATGCCGTGATCGAAGCGTGGGTGATCAGTCTCTATTTCTCCGACCGCGACACCACCATGACGCAGCTGGTCCTGCTCTACCTGTTCTTCGATTTCTCGCTGCTGGGCGCATGGACCGGGCTCTATTACGCCATCAACTTCTTCCTCCAGGTGGAGGAACAGGCCGACCGGCTCGAGCGGCTCGAGGCGCAGGCGACCAGCGCGCAATTGGCGATGCTGCGCTACCAGCTCAATCCGCATTTCCTGTTCAACACGCTCAATTCGATCAGCACGCTGGTACTGCTCAAGCAGACCGAGCCGGCCAATGCGATGCTGACACGACTGTCGGGCTTTCTGCGCCACACGCTGATCAGCGAACCGGGCGGCAAGGTGACGATCGCGCAGGAGGTCGAAACGCTCAAGCTCTATCTCGATATCGAACTCATGCGGTTCGAGGAACGGCTGCGGACCGAATTCGATATCGCCCCCGACGCAGCCGAGGCAGAACTGCCTTCGCTACTGCTTCAACCGCTGGTAGAAAATGCCATCAAATATGCCGTCTCTCCGCAGGAGGAAGGCGCACGCATCAGCCTGTCGGCTCAGCTTGTCGGACCCCGGCTGCGTATCGTCGTTTCCGACACCGGGCCGGGATTGCAACGCCCCGAAACCCGCGCCAGTCTGCCGCTTGCCATGGCCGGGAAATACACCTCTACCGGGGTCGGCCTTGCCAATATCAGGGACCGGCTGCAGCAGGCCTATGGAGACGACCACCTGTTCGAAATTCGTGCTCCCGACGATGGCGGCTTCACCGTCATTATCGAGATCCCCCACGAAACCGCATTGCAGGAAGAGAAGATTGCGGGGCCGACCGACAAGCGTGTCGACGTGCCCGCCTCCTCGCCGCACAATGTGGAATCACTAGCTGCGCAACGCGCAATCGGAAACTGAACCATGACCATACGCACACTGCTCGTCGACGATGAAAAGCTCGCCATCCAGGGCCTGCAACTGCGGCTCGAACCTTTTGACGATGTCGAAATCATAGGCACCTGCTCGAACGGCCGCGAGGCGATCCGCAAGATCAAGACCGAGAAACCCGACCTCGTATTCCTCGATATCCAGATGCCCGGTTTCGACGGGTTCAGCGTGGTCAAGGGCGTGATGGATATCGAACCGCCGCTGATCGTCTTCGTCACCGCCTTCGAAGAACACGCGATCCGTGCGTTCGAGGCCAATGCGGTCAATTACCTGATGAAGCCCGTCGACGAAGACAAGCTCGCCGACACAATCGAGCGGGTGCGCCAGCGGATTGCCGAAAAGAAAAGCGCGGAGGAGGCCGACAAGCTCAAGAATGTCCTCAACGAAGTAGCTCCGGATGCGGCGGAAGAACTGGCTGAAGGGACGGACGAAAGTACCGAGCGCTACGAGAAGCTGATCAACGTCAAGGACCGGGGGCAGATCTTCCGGGTCGAAACCGGCTCGATCGAGCATATCGAGGCTGCTGGCGACTACATGTGCATCTACACCGGCGACAATTCTCTGATCCTGCGCGAGACGATGAAGGATCTCGAACGTCGGCTGGACCCGCGCAAGTTCCAGCGCGTCCATCGCTCGACCATCGTCAATCTAGACCAGGTCCGGCAGGTCAAGCCGCATACCAATGGCGAATGCTTCCTGGTACTCGACAGCGGGGCCGAGGTGAAAGTGAGCCGGAGCTATCGCGACGTCGTGGCGCGCTTCGTGCATTAAGGAGCCGCGCCTACCCCGGCGTGCTAGCTTCGGCAGTTATTGGAAAGTGTTGTCCGCTACTGGCTCGGCCGGGCGGAAGACGGTCTTAAGGTTCATGAATTCGTGCAGTCCGAGATGTGACAATTCGCGTCCGTGGCCCGATTTCTTGATCCCGCCGAACGGCGCGCGCGGGTGCGAGGCCAGGAACTGGTTGATGGCCGTCATCCCGGCTTCGATATCCTGGATGAACCGCTCCTGCTCCTGCTTGTCCTGCGTCCAGACCGATGATCCCAGGCCATAGGGGATGGCATTGGCGATGCGGATGGCATCGTCGATATCCTCGGCCCGATACAGCTGGGCGATTGGCCCGAAGATTTCCGCCTTGGCCGTCTCGCTGCCGAGCGGAACTCCGGTCAGGACCCCGGCGGTGATATAGGCGCCGGGTCCGTCGGCAACCTCGCCGCCAAATTTGAGCGTCGCGCCCTCCTTCTTCGCAGTTTCGACCTGGTCGAGCACTGTCTCCAACTGCTCCTGGCTCGATAGCGGCCCCATATCGGTTGCCTCGTCCATCGGATCGCCTGCCACGACCTGCTGCATCCCTGCAAAGAAGCGTTCTCCAAACTCGTCGTGGATACTGGCGTGAACGATCATGCGCTTGCCGCAGATGCAGGACTGGCCCGTGTTCTGAATACGGGCCTGCACAGCCTGTTCGACTGCGCGATCGATGTCGGCCGAGGGCATGACGATGAAAGGGTCCGAGCCACCGAGTTCCAACACCACCTTCTTCAGGTTCCTGCCCGCGAGTTCGGCAACCGCCTGACCGGCCTTTTCGCTGCCCGTCAGGGTCACTGCGACCACCCGATCGTCGGCGATGATCGGTGCGACCTCCTCCGATGTGATGGCAAGGTTCTGGAACAGACCCTTTGTTCCGGCCGCCTCGTTTACCATCTCTTCGATCAGCGCTGCCGAACCCTGGACCAGGCTGGCATGTTTCAGCAGTCCGACATTTCCCGCCATAAGGGTCGGTGCGAGGAACCGTGCAACCTGCCAATAGGGGTAGTTCCACGGCATCACTGCCAGTACCGGGCCTTGCGGCAACCACCGTCCTTCTGCCGATCCATCCTTGCCGAGATCGAATTGTAGCGATTCGAGCATGCCCGGGCCGGCCCCGGCCATGTAGCGCAGCAGGCTCACGCATTTGTCGACCTCGGCCAACGCGCTGGAGAGCGTCTTGCCCATTTCCAGCGTGGCCTGTTTCGCCAGCCGGTCACGATTTGCCTCGAACACTTCGCCGAGCCGGCCGAGCAACGCCGATCGCTCGCCAAGCGGACTAGATCGCCAATCGGCGTAGGTCTCGTTCGCGCCGGCAAGCCGCGCCTCGATCGCATCGTCGGTCAAGGTTTCATAGCATTCCAGCGTCTCGCCGGTGGCCGGATTGGTAGTGGTGATCATCGAGAGCATCTCGCGCCAGGGTAAGGGACTTCAATCGAACCCGCGAAGTGGGCGGCGTGTTCCGCGCTTGAGCCACGCGGCGAAACTTGCCACAGCAAAGCGATGGATGATTTGACCCTGCCTGGCTTTGATTGCGACCGTTTCGTGCGCACGACGCTGGCTGAAGACCTCGGAGAAGGTCTGCCCGGCGGTGGCCGCGACGTAACGTCCGAAAGCGTTATTCCCGCCGATGCCCGCTTCGCCGGAGTCATGGACAGCCGCGATCCGATCACGGTGGCCGGATTGCCGATTGCGGCAGCATTCTTTCGCGCCCTCGATCCGCAGATGGAAATTGAAATCCTGGTCGAGGAAGGTTCCCGTGTTGAGCCCGGCACCGATCTGATGCGCCTTTCCGGCAACGCCCGTGCAATGCTGACCGCCGAACGCAGCGCGCTCAACACTGCCCAGCACCTGTCGGGCATCGCCACCATGGTCGCCGGGTACGTGCGCGCGATGGACAATCCTGACTGCACACTGCTCGACACCCGCAAGACCATTCCCGGCCTACGGCACCTGGAAAAATACGCGGTTCGCATGGGTGGCGGCAGCAACCACCGGATGGGCCTGTGGGACGCGGCGATGATCAAGGACAACCATGTCCTGGTTGCTGGCAATGTCGGCGAGGCGGTCCGCCGCGCGGTCGAAGCAGGCGTCGAGGAAATCATTTGCGAGGTCGACCGCATCGACCAGATCGAACCCGCGCTTGCCGCCGGCGCAACGCGGCTTCTGCTCGACAACATGGAGCCGAACACCCTGCGCGAGGCTGTGGCGCTGGTCGCCGGGCGCGTGCCGACCGAGGCCAGCGGCGGTATCAACCTCGAGACAATCCAGGCCAAGGCCGCTACCGGCGTGGACTATGTGTCGGTCGGGCGATTGACGCAAAGCGCACCTGCCGCCGATATCGGGCTGGATTTCACCCCGCTGTGAAATGGGCGTTCGCCGCTGTGCTGGCGATCCCGGCGATTGCGGCACCTGTGGCCGCCCAGAGCTACCAGTGTCGTGTGCCGCAAAACCTGCTCGTACCCGAGGCCAGGCAGGACGCTCCGGCGCGGCGATTGCCGGTCACCGGCTATACTTTCACAATGAGTTGGTCGCCCGAATTCTGCCGGTCGCGGCAAAGCTCGTCCGCACATCGGACCCAGTGCTCGGGCCGCAACGGCCGGTTCGGGATGATCGTCCACGGCCTGTGGCCCGAAGGCCGCACGATCTGGCCGCAATATTGTCCGACCGGGCGGCGGGTTTCTGTGCCCGAGGCCCGACGCAATCTGTGCATGATGCCCTCGCCACGCCTGATGGCGCACCAATGGCGCAAGCACGGCAGTTGCATGGCCCGCGATCCGAACCTCTACTTCGCCATCACCCGCCGCATCTGGCGCAGCCTGCGCCATCCCGCCTATGACCGTCTTTCCCGAGAAGACGGCCTGACCGCCGGGCGCATTCGTGCCGCTTTCACCCATGCCAACCCCGACTGGAAGCCGGAAATGATCGGCATCAAGCTCAACCGGCGCGGCTGGTTGCAGGAGATAAAGCTCTGTTATGGGCGTAACTGGATGCCGACCCGCTGCAAGCCCCGCCAATTCGGCGCGCGTGACAATGTTCGAGCGAGAGTCTGGCGCGGGCTCTAACGCCGGTCGAGAAAGAAAGCTTTCAGCAGCGCCGCCGCCTCGTTTTCTCCCATGCCCCAATAGACCTGCGGACGATGCAGGCACTGCGGATGCTCGAACACCTTGGCGCCGTGATTGATCGCGCCGCCCTTGGGATCGGGGGCGGCGAAATAGAGGCGCGCGATTCGTGCATGGCTGATCGCGCCTGCACACATGGCGCAGGGCTCGAGCGTGACCCACAGGTCGCAACCTTCGAGCCGCTCCTGCCCCAGCGCCTTGGCTGCTGCCCTGATCGCCGCGATTTCGGCATGGGCGGTCGGGTCATTGTCGGTCCGCGGCGAGTTATGGGCGGCGGCAATCACTACATCACCCTTGACCACGACGGCGCCGATCGGCACTTCGCCGGCCTTCGCAGCAGTGCGCGCCTCGTTCAGCGCTCGTGCCATCGGGGCGGGAAGGGGCCAGCGAGTCATGCCCTTCGCGCTAGGGCAGTGTCTGCAGATTGGCCAGACTCGTGTTGACGATTCGCCGCTCCACCGCTATGCGCGCGCCTTTCCCGGCATTGACCGATATTTTAAAAGAAGAGATCAACCATGTCGCGCATCTGCGAACTGACCGGCAAGGGCCGCCAGGTAGGCCACAATGTGAGCCACGCCAACAACAAGACCAAGCGCGTGTTCCTGCCCAACCTGCAGAACGTCACGCTGCTGAGCGAAAAGCTGGATCGCAGCTTCAAGTTCCGTGTCTCGACGCAGGGCCTGCGCTCGGTCGAGCACAATGGCGGACTCGACAACTGGTTGCTCAAGACCCGTGACGAGAAGCTTTCGACCAACGCGCTCAAGGTAAAGCGCGAACTCAAGAAGGCGATGACCGCGGCCTAAGGCCCGGCAATCCGGTTTTTCCTGTTGGCAATGGCGCGCTGGGCAACCCGCGCGCCTTTTGCTGTTTGCGCCGCTCGCTGAAGGGACCGCGCCCATCCCATTGCAGCTGCAATACCAGCGTGCGCTGGTAGCTGATCCCGTTATCGTCCGAAATCAGAGTGGCGGTGACAGGGTAGTCACCATCGGACTCGACGCTCAGCCCTTCGTAATTGTCAGTCGGGAAGGGATGCGAGAATGTCGTCAGCAGGGTTCCGGTCCAGGTTTCGCCTTCCACGATATCGGCCGGGTCGGCCACCATCAGGCCAATTTCGAATCGCGGAGGGAGGCCCCATTCGATTCGCCTTAGCAGAAACAGAACCCGGCCATCGGGCAATAGCGCCATGTCGGTCGGCCGGAAGTCGGACGGCGCTCCGAAAGCAAAGCCGGCACTGGCCGGCGAGGCGACCGGATCGCCTGCGAATCGCACGGCCGGAAGGCGGCCGCCGACCCAGCCCTTCTTGCCCTCTCCGATAACGATGAATGATCCGTCAGGCATCCGCGCCATAGCCTCCGGACCGCTGTTGCTGCGCCAGTCGGCCATAGCTTCGGGTCGGACCCGCTGAATCAAGGCCAGATCGGGCGAGCGACGTTCGATCACGTTGCGACCCTCGTATGCCAGCCACACGGTGCCAGCCCCCGGCTCGATCGTCAGCGCCTCAACATCGACATCATGCTTGTCGACGAAGCCTTTGCCGGGATTGAGACGCGTCAGTTCGACAATGTCGAGTGTATACCCCGTGATCCCGAAGCGCAGGACAGTGCCTTTGTCGCTCAACGAGAGGTATCGGCCAGGGGCACTGGCTCCGAGTGCCGAATAGCTGCCGAAAAGCGCATTTTCGCTTTCGAGCTGCCACGCACCAAGCACTGAGAAAGGCCCCATCTGGCTCGGAAAACGCTCGAGCCTGGTAATGGTCACCCCGGCATCGAGGCCCGCGGGAGCCACCTGGGTGCGCACGTAGGTGCCGGGAGCGAGTCCAGCGACAACCAGTGCCAGCAAGAACAGTCTGCGAATCATGAGGTGCGCGGCCGATCGTCCGCGCCGTCAGTTCATCGGGCCGGCGAACAGCAACGGATCAAGCCGCGCATCGCGCCATTTCAGGCTCCAGTGCAGATGTGGACCGGAGGCTCGGCCGGAAGAACCGACATTGCCCAGATACTGCCCCTTGGTGACCCGATCGCCCTCGCGCACCGCGATCTTCGACAGATGGAGGAACGCGCTGTTGAGGCCCGCGCCATGATCGATGACCAGCAGATACCCTTCGAGCGAGAAAGGCGTATCCGTCGCCAACGTCACCACGCCGTCGGCCGGCGCGACGAAAGGCGTCCCGTTACCGGGAGCGATATCGATCCCGGAGTGATAGCTGCCCGGTTCGCCGCGATAGATGCGCTGTGCGCCAAACCGTCCGGATATGCGACCTTTGACCGGCCACATGAAATCCTGCGTCCAACCGGGGGTATCGGCATTGACGGCGCGCGCCGCGGCAATCCGATCCAGTTCTGGCTTGCGCCTCTGCCAGAAGGCTTCAGTGATCCCGCCGTTGGTACGTGCGACGTTGACTCGCTCGATCTGCCAATCGCGCGGAGCGATTGTCAGCTGCCTGGAAATCTTGCGCCCGTCCGCCAAAGTTACTTCGAGCGTGGCACTACTGCCGGCATCACGATCGAAGGCTGCGAAGAATGTGCCCTTTGGCGAGAGCGTCAGTTCCTCGTCATCCAGCCGGACCGACTGTGCGCCGGCCGGCGCCTGGCCGCGCAGCCAGCCGCCCTGCTCCATCTCGCCATCATAGCTCAGCGTGGTGTCGACTGGCATTGGAGGGGGAGGAGGTGTCGTCTGCGCGGGCTGAGCGGTCGTGGGCCAGGCTATGCGGTCGGCAGCCGTTACCTCGCCTGCATCTACGGTTCCGGCAGTGCATGAAGCGAGCAGAAGGACACCGCCCGCGGTGGACAGGATAGACCATGCCATCTGCATCAGGCCTCGTCCGTCAGCCTCTGGGTAGCGAGTTCAGCGCTGGCATAAGCCTCCTGCCGATCAACACTCCAGTACCGCAAGTCCTCGAGCGGAATCCTTGCTCCGCTCACTGCGCAATTCACAAAATTGCCGCTACGCAGAACGCGAAAGCCATTGGGCCCAAAATGAAGCTGCGCAGGTTCGGTTTTTGATGACATCAACATGGGTAGCTACCTAGCAGGCCGGGATTAACCGAACAAATCTTCCTGCCGTCCCTTGGCCGAGGATTTTGCCGCTTTCGTCGTCTTTTTTCGAGCGCTCTTGCCTTCGGGAACCACGACGAGCGATCCGTCGACGAATTCGACCGACAATTGTGCCTGCGATTGCGCCGCCTCGCGAGTCCGCAGCAGTTCGCCAGCTGCACCGCGTACCAGCGCGTAACCACGTTCGAGCGGAGCCTTGGGATCGAGTGATGAAAGCACGCGGGCAAGACCCGCCAGCCTTTCGCCCTCGCGCGTCAGTCGCTGCCGGGCAATCTCCGGCGACAGTCGCAATTGCGCAAGGCTCTTGCGCGCATCGCGCAGAGCGCGCTCGAGCATTTGCGGCGACAATCTCTGCGCGCCGAGTGCTTCGCGCCCCCGACCGGCCCGGGCCTTGAGCGCCGCGCGCAGCCGTTCGACCCGCTCGTCGAGTTTTTGCGCCTGGGGTTGCAGCAGTGCTTCGATTCTTGGCAATCGCTGGGTGCGGGCGTCCAGCCGTTCGCGACCCAGCG
>SHLU01000093.1 GCA_004282995.1 Sphingomonadaceae bacterium | reverse complement strand
GCCGCAGGGACGCGCGCCCGTTATCTTAATAAACCAAATACAATCATAAGCTTATGCAGCTCGAAGATATCCGCGACCTGGTAAGGGAGGATCTCCAGGCGCTGGACCGGACAATCCTCGACCGCCTCGCGAGCGATGCGGCCGACCTCTTGGCAAGCTGAACTACTTGCTGCGTCCTGGACGATAGTTAGCTGTTGTCTTCGATATCGGCACCCGGTCCATTCTTCTTGAAGGATTCGATGGCATTCTTGGCGCTGGCCTTGCTCGAATAGCCCTCGGTGGAAAACATCACCTCGGAATTGTATTTGAAGCGAACCCGAAATTCGCCCTTCTTGTCTTTCCAGATTTCGAACTTGTGAGCCATTTCAATCCTCTCGTTGCTGGTTGGACCATGCATCCCCCCAAGGACGCGACCTCTCGTTCCTAGCTAGCGGAACCTTGCAGGTGTATAAAGGGCTTCATCCACATCCCGGGTGAGCTCATCGCGTGGCAGGCCCAGCAACAGTCGCGCGCCCAGCCTGGCGGCTGCCGGGGCGGTCTGGATACCGAAACCGCCCTGTCCGGCGAACCAGAAGAAACCCCTCGTGTCCGGGTCCCACCCATAGACTGGCAGACGATCGGGAGCGAAGCTGCGCAGACCCGCCCATTTGTGTTCAACCTTGCGCACCCGCCAGTCGAGAACGCTTTGAAACCTGTCGATCGCTTCGGCCACCGCCAGCTCTTCCGGTGCGGCATCGCACGGTGGGCTGGGCACTTCATCGTGTGGACTGAGCCACAGCTTGCCCGCTTCGGGCTTGAAATAGAATTTTCCTTCGATGTCGAGCACCAACGGCTGGTCGGCTTTTGGCGAAGGCTCGGTCACCAATTGGGCCACCGTCCGGCGCAACGGTTGAATGCCAATCGGCTGTGCGCCCGCCATGTCGGCCATCGTATCGGCCCAGGCCCCGGCAGCATTAACCAGCGTGGTAGCCGTCCAGTCCCGGCCATCTTCGGCTCGCAGCCGCCATTGCCCGTCCTCGCGCAGAACTGAAACGATCCGCGCCCGGCATTGCAGCAGGACACCTCGTCGCCGACCCTGGCCAAGGTAATGCTGGTGCAAGCCAGCCACGTCGATATCGCTGCAAAGCGGCTCCCATACCGCTCCGGCCCAGTCATCCCTCAGGCCCGGGAGCATGGCCGCCAACCGTTCGCGGCCGATTCTCTCGATGGTTGCGCCCGTATCGGAGAAGCGCTGCATGAAATCGTCGAGCGCACCGAGACTGGCTTGCCGCGCAACATACAGTGCTCCGCGCGGAGTCAGGAAACCGTGCTTCCGCAAGAATGCACCTGACGCAAGCGTGAGCGGCACGATTTCGGGGCCGCCATAGCATTCTTCCCAGAATGCCGCCGAACGTCCGGTTGTATGGTAACCGGGCACGTCCTCGGCTTCGAGCAGTAACACCTTCCCATACTCGGCGCATTCAGCAGCGAGGCTCGCGCCGGCCATTCCGGCCCCGATGATGGCAATGTCAAATTCGGCCATGACTGAGATCGCCAGCTAGTCCTGCGCCGGGGCGACCCGGTCGAGAAATTCCGCAATGCCGGCCATAGCCCGGTCGCGCACTGCATCGACTTCACGCAAAATTTCGTGATGAGCTTCGTTGCCAAAAGCCATCAGTTCGCCCTTTGGCAAACGCTCTGCAGCTTCGACGATCCGTGCATAGCCTACCAGCTTGTCGTTCGACGTCCCGAGCAGCAGGGCCGGGATCTCTATGGTTTCCAGCCGGCCCGGCGCAAACAATGTCCGCATGGAGGCATAGGCACGTTCGACCCACCTCCAGCTTCCGGGTCCCATAACCAGTTCAGGACGGTTTTCCCGCCACCACAACTCATCGGCATAGCGGTCCTCGTCATGCGTTAGCAGGCCGAGCCTTCCAGCCGGGGTTTCGCCCGGCTTTTCGCTCCATTTCCAGGCCGGACGGCGCGGATCGCCGATGCGAGTCATCAGGCGAGCCACGGCATGGGTCAATCCGATCGGCAGGAATTGGGCGACGAAACCGAGCATGGGAGCTGAAAGCACAACTGCATCCGGATCAACGCGTCGGTCAGCCAATGCGCGAAGGACCAGATGTCCTCCCATCGAATGGCCGGCCAGAATATGCGGGCCGGGCGTGCTTGCTTCCCACGCCTTCCACAAAGCAGCAAGATCATCGACCCAGATCGTGAAATCAGCGACATGCCCGGTTACATCATCGGCACCGAGCCGGCCCGAGGCGCCCTGCCCGCGCCAATCGACGGCGGTCACGCGCCATCCGGCTTGGTGCCATTGGTCGAGGGATTCGAGATATTTTTCGTAATGGTCGCCGCGCCCGGGCAAGAACAGGATCGATCCGCGCTTCGTCGCATCGCTGCTCGCCGGCCAGTCGATCCGACGAATGCCATGCCCGTCGGGAAGCATGAACTGGCTTTCTTCAGCAATCGCTGGAATGGCACGCCGATCAAACGGCTGGTCCGGCGCTT
Organism: Sphingomonadaceae bacterium; assembly: GCA_004282995.1. Classification (GTDB taxonomy): domain Bacteria; phylum Pseudomonadota; class Alphaproteobacteria; order Sphingomonadales; family Sphingomonadaceae; genus Parerythrobacter. The sequence goes on along the minus strand of SHLU01000093.1, from coordinate 6,209 downwards.
CGCTGCTGGCTGTCTCGCGATGGCTAATGGCGAACCTCCGGCCTTGGTTACTTTTTGGTAAGCGATGCCCTGTAGCACCAGCATGTAACGGGGGCCCACGGGGGTAAACATGCTGGCCGAATATCTTCACTACGCACTGCTCGCAGGCTTGGCAATCGCCCTGCTTGTCGCGGCGTTTACCGACCTGAAAAGGCGCCAGATCGACAACTGGCTCAACGCTGGCATCGCGCTGGCCGCACCGGTATTCTGGTGGACCAGCGGGCTGGAACTCTGGCCCGATATCGCCTGGCAACTCGGGATCGCATTGGCGACCTTCGGTCTGTGCGCAGGATTGTTCGCACTCGGCTGGATGGGCGGCGGTGACGTCAAGCTCCTGACAGTGCTGGCGCTATGGATCGCACCGCTGCTGTTCCTGCGGTTGCTCATCATCATGGCACTGGTGGGCGGCGTGCTGACGCTTCTGTTCGGCATGTGGCACTTCATGCGCCGCCAGAAGGAACGGCTCGCAATTCCATATGGTGTGGCGATTTCCGCTGCCGCCTTGTGGATCATCTCCACCGAGTATCTCTTTTTCGCCAACGATGTTTCCGGCCAGCAGCTGCTGGCGGGGTGAACCCGATTTTAACCATTAGGGCCGTAGAGACGGCAACCATACCTGCCCGCGATGTTTGCGGGACCGAATGAAGGGGGCTTGATAGCCATGGACAGGAAGAAGCTGGTTCTGCTGCTCGCAGCGCTGATCATCGCGGTGGGAACCGCACTGGCAGCACGTAGCATGTTCGCTGGGGCCTCCACGCCGCAGGCAGAGGCTGCCATACAGGAACCGCGTGGGCCCAAGGTATTGGTCGCCCAGCGCGGTATGCCGGTCGGTACCATTATTACCGCTGATGCGCTGGGTTTCCAGCGGTGGCCGGAAGAACTGGTGCAGGATGCCTACTTCATCGAAGGTGAATCCGATATCGCTCAGCTGCTGGGTACGGTGGTCCGCCACCCGATCACGGCTGGTGAACCGGTGACCCAGGGCTCGCTCGTGCGACCCGGCGATCGCGGCTTCCTGGCCGCGGCGCTTGGCCCGGGCATGCGTGCTATCACTGTCCCTGTCTCTGCCAACACCGGCGTGGCCGGCTTTGTCTTCCCGGGCGACCGCGTCGACCTGATGTTGACGCAGGCCGTCAAGGGCGGTGACGACGATGCCGGGCTGAAGGCCACCGAAACTATTCTCCGCAACCTGCGTGTGCTCGCTACCGACCAGCGTACCGAGCAGACCGCGACCGAGGACGGCAAAACCGTCGTGCGGGCCTTCCGCACCGTCACTCTCGAAGTGACACCCAAGATTGCGGAAAAGGTTGCCGTCGCTCAGACGATCGGCACGATCAGCCTCGCGCTGCGCTCGATTGCCGACAACCAGGCCGAGCTTGAACGCGCTATCGCATCGGGTGACGTCAAGATCCCTGACGGTGTCTCCAAGGAAGAGGAAGAACGTATCCTGCAGGCGGCCATGAACGCGCCGAACGACGGACCGACATCCTATGTCACTGGCGGAGACGTCTCTCGCTTCCAGAACTCCTCGCTGCCGCGCAGCAAGGAAGACCGGGCGCAGGCCGCTGCCGCAGCTTTCATCGAAACTTCGCGGCAGAATGGCGGGGTCCAGGGACAGGTTGTCGTCCGTGCGTTGCCAACTGTCCGCGTGACCCGCGGCAAGACTTCGCAGGATGTCGAAGTGGGTGCCACGGGCCGCGTGTTGAGCGGCAAGCGCGAAAGCATCGACTCGGCGGCCAAGGTCATCCCGATGACCGGCGGCACGGTACGGTGAGCCAGATCATGATCCACACCGATAACTCTACCCGCAGCCGAACCTACACGGCACCTACTCAACCGAGGGGCAACTCCATGAAACGTCGCCTGATTGCCAAAGCGCTCATGCTCAGCATTGCTGCGCTGCCGATCGTGGCATCGCCAACCGCCGTGGCCCACGCCCAGTCGGTCGTGAAGCCTTCGCAGGACGTGGTCCTGTCGATTGGTCGCGGCGAACTGATCAGCATTCCTGGCGCAATGACCGATGTCTTCGTTGCAAACGAAGCGGTGGCCGATGTTCAGGTCAAATCGCAGCGCCAGCTCTATGTCTTCGGCAAGTCCGGAGGTGAGACGACGATCTACGCCAGCAATGCTGGGGGCGACGTGATCTGGGCCGCTAACGTGCGGGTCGGGTCAAACATCGACAGCCTCGACCAGATGCTGACGCTGGCCATGCCGGAAGCCCGCATCGCCACAGCTACCATGGGCACCAACACCGTTCTCCTGACGGGTACGGTTGCAGCACCCGAGGACGCGGCCGAGGCGGAACGCCTGGTCAAAGCGTTTCTTGGAGAAGAAGCTAACGTTATCAGCCGGTTGAAGATGGCAACGCCGCTGCAGGTCAACCTGCAGGTGCGCATCGCCGAAGTCAGCCGCTCGCTGGTGCGCGAAATCGGGTCCAACCTGACCACACGCGATAACACCAACGGGTTCCTGTTCGGCGTCAACCGCGGTCGTTCCTTCGGGAGCATCACCGATCTCGACACTTCGAACTTCCCCACTCTGGATGCCTCGAGCCAGTTTGGCCTGCCGGCGGGTTCTATCAGCCTGCCGTTTAATCCGCAGACCGGACGCTTCATCACTGGTGGTGCTGAATTCCCTGTCGCGGGTAACAACCCGGGCCAAACCGCGCTCAATTTCGCTGGCCGCCTGTTCGGCCTGGACATTGCCAGCGCTTTCGACGTGGGTGAACGGCTTGGCCTGATCACGACGCTGTCGAACCCTAACCTGACGGCGCTCTCGGGCGAAACCGCGACCTTCCTGGCCGGTGGTGAATTCCCGATCCCGATCAGCCAGGGCCTGGGCACTACGTCGATCGAGTATCGTAACTTTGGTGTCAGCCTGAGCTATTCTCCGACGGTCCTCGCCAATGGCCGGATTTCGATCCGGGTCCGCCCGGAAGTCTCCGAGCTGTCGAGCCAGGGTGCCATCACCCTCAATGGCTTCCAGATCCCTGCGCTGACCACCCGGCGGGCCGAAACCACGGTCGAACTCGGCTCGGGCCAGAGCTTCATGATCGCTGGCCTGATGCAGAACAGCTCGCAGAATTCGATCGAGAAGACCCCCGGGCTCGGCGATGTGCCGATCCTCGGCAACCTGTTCCGTTCGACCTCGTTCAATCGCGGCGAGACCGAGCTGGTGATCGTGGTCACGCCGTATCTGGTCAAGCCGGTCGACGCGAACGACATCAAACTGCCGACTGATGGCTACCAGGCGCCCAACGAACTCCAGCGCACGCTGGGTTTCAAGGCCAATGACGGGGTGACTGGCGGTGATCGGCCCAAACCGACAGCACAGGACCGCGACGCTCCATCGTCGCCTGCCGTATCGCGCATCGATCCGGCCGCCATCCTGCCTGCGCCCGAGTCCAAGCGCGACCGCAGCGCACAGAAGAAGAAGAAATCGAAGGCCAGCGAGCGCACCGCCGCTGCCGCGCCCGGTTTCAGCCTGAAGTGAGGGAAGTGAGAACCATGCCCACTATCAAAGCCAAATATGCAGGGGCACTCGCCCTATCGCTCGGCCTCTCGCTGGCTGCCTGTGGCGGTATGCCACAGAACCGGACGGTCTATTCGACCAAGCAGCCGGTCGTCGAGCGGACCAATTACACGCTCGACGTTGCCGCCGGACCTGGCGGCCTCTCGATCCCCGAACAGCAGCGGCTGTCCGGCTGGTTCGAAGCCATGGACCTGCGCTATGGCGACCGCGTCTCGCTCGAGGACCCGATGATGAGCCAATCGACCAAGGACGCCGTTGCGGCGCTCGCCGGTCGCCACGGCATCATCGTCAGCGACGGTGCTCCGGTCACTTCAGGCTATGTCCAGCCGGGCAATGCCCGCGTGGTCATCACCCGCTCGACCGCCAGCGTTCCGGGTTGCCCGGACTGGTCGGTCCAATCGGACATGAATTATACCAATGGTACGCACCCCGGTTACGGCTGCGCCGTCAACGGCAACATGGCCGCGATGGTCGCCGATCCGGAAGACCTCGTCAGTGGCGACAAGGGCTCGGGAGAGACCTACGTCCAGCGCGGCAGCCGTGCTGTAGATGCTTATCGTGAAAAAGCCCCCGAGGGTGCAACCGGCGCATTGCCGAGTGCCCAGGGTGGCGGCGGCAATCAGGGAGGCCAGTAATGAACGCGCCATGGAGCGCCGGGATGCCCGGCAATCGTGATCCTTTCGCCGCCTATATCTGTGATGATACCGCGCTGGATATCCTGCGCCCGGTCATCATCGAGATGGGCTGGCAGCCGGAGAAGTGCAACAAGGGTGGACTGCGCAACGCCGTCCAGTCGCTATCGGTAGCGGCGAGCCCCAACATCCTGATGGTCGACCTGTCGGAGAGCGGTGATCCGCTCAACGATATCAACGCCCTGGCCGAGGTTTGCGAACCAGGCACGGTGGTGGTCGCCATCGGACAGGTCAACGATGTTCGCCTTTACCGCGACCTGCTCGCGAGTGGCATTCACGACTATCTTCTGAAACCGCTTTCGGCAGGCCAGTTGCGCGACGCGCTGAACCAGGCGCAAACCGTGTTCGCCGCCCCCAAGGGCGCTGACCAGGAAACCGCCAAGCGGCACATCTCGACCGCTGTCGTCGGAACCCGCGGCGGTGTGGGTGCCTCCATGATAGCGACTTCGCTGGCATGGCTGTTCAGCGACGATCACAAGCTGCCGACTGCGCTGCTTGACCTCGACGTCCATTTCGGAACCGGTGCGCTGGCACTGGATCTGGAGCCGGGCCGAGGCCTGACTGACGCAATCGACAATCCGAGCCGGATTGACGGCCTGTTCATCGAACGCGCCATGATCCGCGCCAACGATAACCTCGCCATTCTTTCGGCCGAGGCACCGATCAACGCGCCGCTGATGACCGATGGCTCCGCTTTCGTGCAACTGGAGGAAGAATTCCGCCAGGCGTTCGAAATGACCATGATCGACCTGCCGCGCAACATGCTGATCAATTTCCCGCACTTGCTCGCCGACGTGAATGTCGTCGTGCTGGCGACGGAAATGACTTTGGCATCAGCGCGCGACACGATCCGTCTGCTGTCGTGGCTCAAAACCAATGCCGCCCACGCCCGTCCGATCATTGTCGCCAACAAGGTGCAATCGGGCGCAGTGGAGATCAACAAGGCCGATTTCGAAGCCTCGATCGAGCGTAGCATCGACTTCCAGATCCCCTACGATCCGAAGTCGGCAACCAATGCTGCCAAGTTGGGCCAGGTTTTTGCCGACGCAAATCCCGGCGCCAAGTCGAGCCAGGTTCTTCGCCAGCTTGCCGAACGTATCATCGGCACCAGCGACGAAGATGCCGATGAGGAAGCGGACAAGAAGAAGGGTTCGCTGCTTGGCGGCTTCGACTTCAAGTCGCTGCTCAAGAAGAAAGAGCCCGCCGAGAAGGCTCCGGCCGAAATGTAAGAATGTCGCGGCGGACGGGTCTGCCCCGTCCCCACCGCGAGGGTCAGGAAAGACCAGAAAGGCAATTAGCGCATGAGCATTCTGCAGCTCCTGCTATTCGGAGGCGGCCTGATGGCCCTGATGGTTGTCGGCTACGCCGCGCTGGCAGGTCCATCGGCGGCCAAGGAAAGCCAGCGGCGACTCAATGCCGTGCGCTATCGCCATTCCGAAAGCACCGACACCAAGGTCGAATCGCAGCTCAAGAAAGCGATCGCGGCCCGCAAGCCCAAGGCCCACAAGGTCGCCGGGTCCACATCACGCCTCGAAGCGCTGGAAGTCCGGCTCGATCGGTCTGGCAAGGGCTGGACGGTAAGCCAGTATTTCTACGCCAGCCTGGGCATAGCCCTGGGCGTCGCGGTGCTGATCTACTTGCGTAGCGGGGCAGCATTGCTGGCCCTCGTGGTCGGTACGGTGTTCGGAGCCGGTTTGCCCCACTTCGTGGTGGGTTTCTTCATCAAGAAGCGGACCGGGGACTTCAATGCCAAGTTTCCTGATGCCATCGAATTGCTCGTACGCGGGCTGCGTTCCGGTCTGCCGGTGACCGAGACCTTGGGAATCGTGGCGCAGGAAGTGCCCGGCCCGGTTGGCGCGGAATTCAAGTCCATCGTCGAGCGGACAAAGATCGGTAAGTCGATGGAGGAGGCCTTGCAGGATACCGGCGACCAGCTGGGCATCCCCG
>SHLU01000092.1 GCA_004282995.1 Sphingomonadaceae bacterium | reverse complement strand
GTGGGCATCGCCGTCTGGGGAAGCTTTGGCGGGGCGCTGTTCCTGCTGGCCGGGGAAGCCCTGCCCGACATTCCCGATCCCGCGCTCGGCTGGCCGCTGTTCGCGCTGCTCGGCGTTGCCTATTTTGCCATGGGTTACCTGCTGCTGGGATCGCTGTTCCTGACGATCGGCAGCATGGCGGCGACCGTGCGCGAGGTGCAGACGCTCTCGATGCCGGTCACCATGGCGCAGCTGGTGGTGTTCTTCCTTGCCGCTTACGCCATGACCTCGCCCGGATCGCCGCTGGAGATCTTCGCCGCGGTCTTTCCGCTGTCCTCGCCCTTCGCCATGCTGGCGCGGGCGGCGCAGTCTCCCGACATCTGGCCGCACATTCTGGCTCTCGGCTGGCAGGCGCTGTGGGTGGCGCTGTTCATCAAGGGCGGGGCGACGCTGTTCCGCCGCCGGGTGATGAAATCGGGCAAGGGTTCAGGCGGACGCAGGGGCATTCTCGGCCTCTTTGCGCGCAAGCAGGCCGTTTAGTCCTCCCGCCCAGCGCGTAGCATCCTTGCAATGCGTCAGGATTCCATTGCGATAGGTTCGCATTTGAAACTCACTATTGACACGCCTGTCAGTTAAGGCAGGATGGTGCGCGAGAGGAGAATCCAATGGCTACCATCGCGCCCGCGCGGCCAGAATGCCGCACCTCGCCGACGGCATATGAAGCGCTCAAGAAGCATTTCGCGGAGCATCCCGAGGAGCGCCTGAACCACACCCACAAGTGGGACGTCAGCCGCAGCGATATCTACGCCGAGAACACCTGGCAGCCGATCTTTCGCGAAATGCGCGAGGCCGGCCCGCTCCATTACATCCCCGACAGCCCCTTCGGACCATACTGGGCCGTGGTCGGGCACAAGGCGATCCAGCATATCGAGGCGCTGCCCGAGACCTTCTCTTCCAGCTGGGAGCATGGCGGGATCACAATCCTCAACCGGCTTACCGAAGAAGAGCTCGCCGAGACTGGCGTGGACCGGCGCGAATTGCCGATGTTCATTGCGATGGATCGCCCGCAGCACACCGGCCAGCGCCGCACCGTGGCGCCCAAGTTCACTCCTTCCGGCATGGCAGAGATGGAAGGCGAAATCCGCCAGCGCACGGGCGAGCTGCTCGATTCGCTTCCGCGCGGCGAGGTCTTCGACTGGGTCGACAAGGTCTCGATCGAGCTCACCACCGGCATGCTCGCCATCCTCTTCGGCTTCCCTTGGGAAGACCGCCGACTGCTGACCTTCTGGTCCGACTGGTCGGGCGATACCGAGCTCGCCACCGTACGCGAACTTGACGAGCTGCGGTGGGAATTCCTCCACGAAATGGCCGCCTATTTCCAGTCGCTGTGGATCGAGCGCACCCACGACAAGGAGCCGGGCGACGACCTGATCAGCATGATGATCCACTCCGAGGCGATGAACCAGATGCGCCCGGAAGAATTCATGGGCAATCTCGTCCTGCTGATCGTGGGCGGCAACGACACGACCCGCAATTCGATGAGCGGGATCATCTACCAGCTCGACAAGAACCCCGACCAGCGCAAGCTGTTCGAACAGCAGCCCGACCTCATTCCCAATGCAGTGCAGGAGATCCTGCGGATGCAGACACCGCTAGCGCATATGCGCCGCACCTGCACCGAGGACACCGAGGTATTCGGCCAGCAGATCAAGAAGGGCGACAAGGTCGTGCTCTGGTATCTCAGCGCCAATCGCGACGAGACCGTGTTCGAGAACCCGGACAAACTCGACATCACGCGCGAGAATGCGCGGCGCCACATCGCCTTCGGCTACGGCATCCACCGCTGCGTCGGCGCGCGGCTTGCAGAACTCCAGCTGCGCGTCCTGCTGGAAGAAATGCACAAGCGCCGCATGCGCGTGCATCTCGCGGGCGACGTGGAACGCGTGCGGGCGAACTTCGTCCACGGCTTCCGCAAGCAGGAAGTCGAAGTGACCGAGTTCTGATGTAACTTTCACGCGTTTCGGGCGTATTCATGGGCAGGAGCCTATGGAAAGACCCATGCACGATACTCTCAAGAACCGGCGCGCCTTTCTCGGTTTACTGGGCACCGGCGTGGCTGCAACCACGCTTGCCGCCTGCGGATCGAGCCCTGCCCAGGCGAAGGACTTCCCGATCTCTCTGAGCGAGGGCGAATGGCGCAAGAAGCTCACGAAGAGCGAGTTCTATATCCTGCGCGAAGCGGGAACCGAGCGCCCCTATTCCTCTCCGCTCAACGAAGAGAAGCGCGCGGGCACGTTCACCTGCGCGGGCTGCGGGAACAAGCTCTATTCTTCGAAGACAAAATACGATTCGCGCACCGGCTGGCCCAGCTTCTGGAAGGCCCTGCCCGGTGCAGTAGGCACGAGCACCGATTACAAGATCGGCTATCCGCGCACCGAAGTGCACTGCGCCGACTGCGGCGGGCACCTGGGACATATCTTCAATGACGGACCCAGGCCGACCGGAAAACGCCACTGCATCAACGGCGTGGCGATGGACTTCGTGCCGGCCTAGTCGACTACTCGGTAGACGAGGAATTCCTCCGGCCCGCCGAGCTCGACGGGCTCAAGCCATTCGGGCGGATTACCTGCGACCAGATCGGCCCCGAGCCCGTCCGGCGCGAGCGCAGTAAACATCGAGGCTTCGACCAGATCGCTGCACAGCGCGACGTAGTCCGCGCCGCGCGAGGCGATGATCGGCCGCGCCTCGGCTGCCGGCTTAGTGAACCCGTTGATCACGTCCGCCATCGCCTCGTTGGCGCGGTGATGCCCGGTCGCCACCACACCGTGATGGCTTTCGAGAAGGATCGACGGCCCGATATCGAGCGTGGCGAAGACCGTTCCTTCCGGGAGCTTGCCAAGCAGGCCTGCCTGCTCGCGGATGACGCAGCGCGCCTCGTCCACGCTACGGGCGGGCTGCCCTTCGGCTTGCGTATCGGGTGCGAGGTTCTGCCAGAGAGTGACCGGGGTCATCGGGACCAGCAGCATGATCAGGATCAGGACCGAAGCGATGCGTGCTGCGATTGCTTTCTCCATCCGCACACGTTCGAGCAGGCGTGTCGCCAGCCAGCCAAGCGGGATCGCGGCAATAATCGATGCAAGCGCGAGCGAACGGGCGACCAGCAGGGCCAGCACGATCGATGCGAGCAACAGCGCAAGATACTCGGTCCACCAGACGCGCATCCAGCCCATCGACTGTGCACGGATCGCAATGGTCGCGGCGACAGCCGCAGTCATCTGAATCAGGGCGGGGACGACGACCGCCGCGGCCTGCACCCAGAAGGGCTGGCCTTCGAGAACGCGGCGATACCAGAATGCATCGACCGCCGGATCGAGCGCGGCAAAAGGTGTCCGCAGGCAATCGGGCGAAGACAAGGCGTAGGTCGCAAGCGCCGCAGCCCCGACCAGCGAGAAGAGGACGATCAGTCCGAAACCGCGCAGCTTGGTGGTCTTGGCAAGGATCCACGTTCCGAACGCGGCGACGAGGAAGAAGCCGAGGTGCGCGGGCGAAATGGAATCGCAATATTGGGTCCATGCCGAAGGGCCGCGGGTCGCGAGATAGAACAGGAGCAAGCCTCCCGACAGCGCCTGCATATAGGCCACCAGCCAGCCGCGCTGAGCGTGGTCGAGCCACCAGCGCACGAACAGGATTGCGCCGAAAGCACCGGCCATGGGCAGGATTTCGAGCGAGATCGACAGGCCGAACGCCATGGCGATGCCCGCCACCCATCCGCCCTTGCGCGCATCGCGCCAGCTGATCGCCCACAGCGCAACCGCTACGCTGAAGATCTGCCAGCCGTGATGGTCGATCCGCATGGGGCGGAACTGGAACAGCAGCGCGGGCAAGAAACCGCAGGCGAGCACGGCAAAGATCGCGGCGCGGGTGCCTAGCAGGCGCCACGCGAGACGGCCTATGACGATGGCAGTAAGGCCGAAAGTGATGATCGGCAGCGCGATCAGCGCAACCGTCTCGGCATTCGCCTGTCCCACGAGCGGAGTGAAGAGCATGATGACCGCGGCAAGCGGCACGTCGACCAGCCGCGACCAGTGCATCGCCGTACCTGCGGGCGGATCGATGCGATACTGCATCGGATCGAACCAAGCCTGTCTCGCCAGCAAGTCGCGCACCTGCACGAGGCGCAGAACGTCGTCGGGATCGGGAAACTGGCCCTTCAGCAGCGAGGGGAGGCCGGTCAGGAACAGGATCGCGCTGACCGCAAGCCAGGCAAGAATGATCTGTCCTAAGGGGAATTCCCCGAGGCGCACACGCCGGTCATAAGCCATGTCAGGCGTTAGAGCGGAAGACCACGCGGCTGCGCAAGAGCCAGGTCGCCGCAAAGCTGACGACAATTGCAGCCAGCTTGGAGAGGCGCGGATCGATACCGGCAAGCTCGCCCAGCCCCACGATTGCCGTGGTCAGCGCAAGGCCGACAAGCGCAGAGCCCACGAACAGCGCCTTCTGGCGGGTACGTTCGGGACCGCGCTGGGCGACGGTATCGTTGAAAACCGCACGGCTGGAAATCAGCCAGTGGGTCAGGATGCCTGCCGAATAGGCAGCCGCCGACCCGAGTGCCGCGGGAACCGCGAAGGCGAGGAGGGCGAGGAAGAGACCCATGTCCACCGCCAGCGCCGCAACGCTGGCGAAGCCGTAGCGCAGGAGGCGTATGCGCTGCAGCCTGGAGATCATTTCACTCATGCCCCGTTCCCCCTCGTTCGCCCGGCCTTAAGCGGCCTCGCGATCCTTGGCGTCGACCTTGGTCGGAACATCGCGGACCGAGTTCAGCGCGGCGGCCTGGTCTTCGGTCAGCTGGCGGTTGGGCAGCGTGCTTTCCGCACCCTCGTCGCCGGCTTCGTGATATTCGGCGTCTTCGTTAACGCACCAGGTGTCATAGACACGCTCGCCGGCGATGATGTTTTCCACCGTCAGCATGGCGGTCATCATGGCGTGATCCTGGTTGTTGTAGCGGTGCATGCCGTTGCGGCCCACAAGGTGCAGCGTCGGGTGCTTTTCTTCCAGCTCGATACGCATGGCATCGACATTGGCGGCATAGTCCTCGTCATAGACCGGATAGGCCTTTTCCTGGCGGACCACGGCGCCCGACTTAACCTTCTTGCGGTCGACGAGGCCGAGAATTTCCATCTCGTCGGTGGCGAGTTTGACGAGATCGTCGTCGTCCATCGACCAGAGGCCGTCGCCTTCGAAGCAGAAGTATTCGAGACCAACGCAGGCCATGTCCTCGTCCGGGATCATTTCCGGCGACCAGCTGCGGAAATTCTGCACACGGCCGACCTTCACCTTGCTGTCGTGGATGTAGATCCAGTTGTCCGGGAAGAGGTCTTCGCCCTCGACCATCAGCGCCACGGTCAGGAAGTCGCGATACTTGAGATCGTTCGCCTGCAGCGTGCTCTGGGGCAGCGGGTGGAGGCGTTTCGACAGCTCGCGCATCGGCGCGCTGCTGATCGCATGATCGGCTTCGATGACGATGTCGCCATCCGGGCCTTCGGCGCTCATGCGCCAACCGCCATCGGCGCTAGCGGAAAGCTGCTTCAGGCCATGGCCCATGATGATGTGGCCGTTGCCCGAGGCAAGGATCTTGTCGCGTGCGGCATCCCACATCATGCCCGGGCCGAGACGCGGGTAGCGGAAGGTTTCCAGCAGGGTCTTGGTTTCCATGCCGTCGTTCGGCTTCTTGTTGAGGCCGAGGCTGCGCTTGAGCCCGTCCACCACGGCGCTCCAGAGCGAGAGGCCCTTGATACGCTGGGCGGCCCAGTCGGCGCTCATCTCGTTGCAGGGCATGCCCCACACCTTCTCGGTATAGGTCTTGAAGAAGATCGAATAGAGCTTGTGGCCGAACTGGTTGGTCGTCCAGTCCTCGAAGCTCTTCACGTCCTTCTTGGGGAAGAGCTTGTACTGGAGGTAGCTCGCCATGCAGACGGTCGAGCGCAGGATGCCGAGGTTCCAGAGGGCTTCGAAAGCCCGCAGCGGATAGCTGTAGAACTTGCCCTCGTAATAGATGCGGCTCATGCGCGGACGCTGGATGAAATCGTCTTCGCCCAGGATTTCGTTCCACAGGTCGACGACCTGCTGGCTCTTGGAGAAGAAGCGGTGGCCGCCGATGTCGAAGCGGTAGCCCTCATGTTCGACCGTGCGGCTGATGCCGCCGACATAGGTGTCGTCTTTCTCGATGATCGCGACAGTCTTGCCCTGCTTGGTCAGCAGATAGCCTGCCGTGAGACCGGCAGGACCCGCTCCGATGATTGCAACGTCGACTTTGAGCGGATTGTTGGTCGTACCCATGAATACCCCCGATTTGTTGTCAAACCGGAAGTGAAGGATATTGGTTAAAAGGTACTTAATGCCTCACGCAAAAACAGCGTCAGAGGGGTCGGTCCTGCAGCATGGCGGGGCACTGGACGGCCGCCGCCAGCATCGCAAATTCCCGCAACGAGAGCGTGTGGTCGAACACCAGGCCGTATTCTGCGTCGCGGCGCCAGCGCACGGTTGCGCGCGTCTCGGGCAGACCTTCGCCGATCACGGCAAGCCGCTGGTCGATCGCGAAAGCCTCGTCGCATTCGATGCGCGCACCCTGCTGGGACAGATTGACCGTGGTTGCCTGCGCCTTGCCGGACAGCGTCGAAATGGTCAGCGGGATTGCCAGGTTGAGGCGCAGCTGGCGCTTGGGGAAATTCCAAGTCTCGTGGATCAGCCTCTCGACCTCGACCGGATTTTCGAACCGATAGCTCGCCTCGAAACCTTCGCGGCGGACCTCGGTAATCTCATAACTCTCGCCGTTCTGGAGCTCGAGCGCCAGCTGCGTATCGTCAGGAAGCGCATGGAAGCTACGGAAGGAGATGCCGGTCGCCGACACGTCCCTGATGACGCAGAGGAACTCGCCCTGCCCGCACACGATCTTCGCAGCCCGGATCAGCGAGGTGTAACGCGGCGCCGAGCGCTGCTCGACCGCGTCTGCTTCGTTCCTGTCATCCGCATTTAGCGCAGCGGAATAATCCATCGTAATTCGTTCCCCCAAGATCGGTCTCGGACGCGATGTCCGCCGGCGATGGTCTTGGCCTAGTGCCCCTTCGGTTTCGTCTATTATCGGCCTACGGGTTAATACGAAGATAAGAGGCTCAGACCGGCACGGCGGGAGTGAGGGCCGAGCCTGCAACGATGTTTCGGGAAAGGGCCTGGTGCGGGTGGTGGGACTCGAACCCACACGTCCAAGGGACAGGGGATTTTAAGTCCCCGGCGTCTACCATTCCGCCACACCCGCTTCACTAGCAGGGAGCGTGCCTAGTCACTGATTGGATTGGCTGCAATCGCTCAAACGGAGCGGCGGCGCGATTACTTCTCGTTCAGGCGCTCGCGGATTTCCTTGCCCGGCTTGAAATAGGGCACGCGCTTTGCAGGCACATCGACCATTTCGCCGGTTCGAGGATTGCGCCCCTTGCGGGCTTCGCGCTCGCGGGTGGAGAAGGCACCGAAGCCGCGGAGTTCCACGCGGCCACCCTCGGAGAGGCGCTGGGCGATCTCCTCGAAAAATATGTCGACGACCTGCTCGACCTCTTCGGCACGCAGTTCGGGATTGTCTTCAGCAATCGCCGTGAGAAGTTCGGATCGGATCATCTACGCTCTCCAGACTAACGCCTGCGCGGTAGTCAAATACCTTTTATGCGACCCTCACGGGCGTAATCGAGACGACCCCTTAAGTCGAATTTGTGGCAGAAAAGGTGGATTCCCGCAAGCTGTCAGTTACTTGCCGGAAAGCTGCGTCGATCAGGCGTCCGCGAGCAGGTCTGCAGGAGCAATTCCCAGACGATCCATCCTCGTACGGATTTCGGGCCATTCTTCCTTGAAGAAGGCTTCGCGCTCCCGCTCGCGCAGAGTGGCGGATGCGCCCTTGGCAACATACATGCCGACACCGCGCTGTACCTCGACGAGGCCGTCGTTCTGGAATTGCTGGTACGCCTTGGCGACCGTGAGGGGGTTGGCGCCCTGCTCTGCCGCCAGCGCGCGTACCGAAGGCAGCATTTCGCCTTCGCGGTACTGTCCGTCGATGATCGCTGCCGCGATCATGTCGCGTAACTTGAGATAGACGGGCTTGGACTGGTTGCTCATGGCGAATCCCCGGTTCTGGAATAGTGCTTCAGTGCCATAATACAGCGCGGCGCGCAAGGTTCCCGACATTCTCATGACAGTTGGTCTCGCCTGTAACTAATGCTTCACATTGCGTGCGAGAGCGCTAGGGTGCGCGCTTCTTCGGGGAGGGGTCGCGCACGAAGCCGGCCTTTCGACAAAACAAGGGATACCGGATTCGATGGTAGAAGGCGTCTTCTTCACATTCGACTCAGCGTTCGAAATGTGGACTTTCAGGGTTGCCGTGATCGCACTGGCAGCATTTCTCATCGGCGGCGTGGTGCTGATCACCCGCCCGCAGGAAGAGGTTATCGGGCACCCCAAGGGCCTGTTCCTCCTGTTCATGGCCGAAATGTGGGAGCGTTTCTCCTATTACGGCATGCGCGCCCTGCTGATCTTCTACCTCATCCAGCACTGGATGTTCGCAGAAGAAAAGGCCTACGTGATCTACGGCGCCTATACCGCGCTCGTCTACATCGCACCGGTCGTGGGCGGTTATCTGGCCGACCAGTATATCGGCCAGCGCAAGGCGGTCCTCTTCGGTGCGGTCCTGCTGACCTTCGGCCACTTCTTCATGGCCTTCGAAGGTTCGGGCGGACAGGCCGATCCGATGATCAATGTCTTCTGGCTGGCTCTTGCCCTTATCATCGTGGGC
>SHLU01000091.1 GCA_004282995.1 Sphingomonadaceae bacterium | reverse complement strand
CGCCGTCGGCCAACTCCTGTTCGCTCGCCTCGAGCCGGGCTTCGACCAGCTTGCGTCCTTGCGCGTAATCCTTGGTGCGATTGACGCAATCGAGCGCGATAACGCGACCTTCCCTGAGATAGACGACCGAAAAACTGCGCTCGGCCGGGTCGCCGCGCAGTACCGTCCTGTCGTATCCGGCCGAGATACCGACGGTCTGGAGTCGCAGATCGTACTGGTTGGACCAGAACCATGGCGTCGCATGATAGGGCTTGGCCTGATCGGTGATGTGCAGCGCCACCGTCGTCGCCATGTCATTGGCGTTCTGAACAGATTCAATCCGGATAACCGCTCCGCCAGCAAAATCGTTTGCGTGGGCGGCGCAATCGCCGATGGCGTAGACATCGTCGAGTGATGTGCGACAGAATTCGTCGACATCCACTCCGTTGGAGCCCGAAGCCCCGGCCTCGATCAACGCACCAATGGCCGGAACGATGCCGATTCCGACGATGACGATATCGGCCGGGATCGTCTCGCCATGTCCGAGTTGGACGCCGGTGACGCGTCCCTCAGCCCCTTCGATTGCGACGATTTGCGCTTCAAGGCGGATATCAACCCCCGCCGCGCGGTGGGCATCCTGGTAGAACTCCGAAAGTTCTTCCCCGGCGACACGCGACAACACCCGATCGAGCGCTTCGCACACGGTTACCTCGCAGCCCATCTTGCGCAGCACTGCTGCCGCTTCCAGGCCGATATAGCCCCCGCCGACAACGACCGCCCGGCGGGCGCCGCCCTCGAGATCGGACTGGAGGCGCGTGACGTCCGAGCGGGTCCGGATGGCGTGGATGCCGGCAAGGTCTGTCCCGGCGCAGGAGAGCATACGGGGATCACCCCCGGCGGCCCAGACCAGTTTTCCATAGGTCGTTGCGGAACCATTTGCCAAGGTGACCTGGTGCGCCTTGGGATCGATGCCTGTGACTGCCTCGCCCAGCCGCAAGTCGATGCCCTTGTCCGCCCAGAAAGTCTGCGGGCGGATCAGAATACGCTCGAATGGTTTTTCCCCCGCTAGGTATTCCTTCGACAATGGCGGGCGTTCGTAGGGCGGATCTTTTTCGCGAGTGACGAGGGAGATCGAGCCCTCGAAGCCCTTTTGACGCAGGGCCATTGCGGCTTGCGCACCGCCATGACCGGCTCCGACTATAATGATATCCGCGTGTTCCATGGCTGACCGGATGCGGCGCGGCGAATATAGCCGTCAAGGATTAACTCGCCGGCCGTCGATTTCCGATGCCCGCCTAGCGCGACAACAAATTGCGTGCCTGGCTGGCGATCTGGGCCAGCACGGCGGGAGCAACCGGGTTATGCGCCTGCGCGCGGGTCACCATGGAATTGAACTGCCGGATGGCGGGGCTGTTCTGCTCGATCCAGGCATCGACTACCTGCATGGGATTTTCCTTCATTCCCTTGCGACGCGAAATTCGTTCGAGGAAATCCAGCCGCATTTGTTGAAAATCGCGTGCCAGGCCGGCGACCAGCAGTCGCTCCCAAACATCGGACGGGGTCATCAGCGCCGCGGTTCCTTGCGCCCAAGTCAGCCCCAATTTCGTCCCGAGTCCGGTAAAGGCCTGGGTTAGTTTGCGCGGGTCCATGCCCGCCCGTCCGGCCAGTTGTGCCAAGCCAACCGCCCCGTCGAGATCGAACAGATGGGCGATGCGCTGGGCGATCCGGTCCGGTGCGCCGCCTGCGGAAAACTCGGCCAGAAGCCTGTCTGACAGCGCCCGGCTTTCAGCGGCAAGCAGGGACGCGGTTCCTTCGGACAGGATGGTGATACCAGCATCCAGATCCTTTACGACTTCGCTCGGGTTTTCGAGCCGGGTACATACGCGAAGCAGGTCGGCCATCTGCATCCGCATGGCGACCGCAGCCTTGTCGAACAGCATGATCCGGGATTGTTCGGGCATTTGCGACGCGTCGATCTCTTCCCAGATCTCGCGGGCATGGAACAGCCGTTCGGCAGTGACGAATGCGGTGGCGACTTCGCCGAGACCGACACCTTCCTCCTCGGCCAATTCGAACGGGTGGACCAGGCCGAGGCGGTTGACAATGCGATTGGCAAGATCGGTGGCGATGATCTCACGCCGCAGGCGGTGGCGCTTGATCTGTTTCGAATAGCTGTCGCGCATCGGGGCCGGGAAATACTCGACCAAGTTGCGTTCAAGAGTTGAATCGTCGGGAAGCGTGTTGGCCTCGATCGCGTCCTGTAGCGCCAGCTTGGCAGAAGACAGCAGTACCGCGAGTTCGGGTCGCACGAAACCGGCGCCATCGGCAGCACGCCTTTGCAGGGTCTCGTTGTCAGCCAGCCCTTCCGTACGGCGGTCCAGATAGCCCATCTCCTCGAGCGTGTCGGTCACACGCAGGAGTGATTCGAGCGTTTCGCTGCTCCCCTTCTCGGCGATCGAGAGGGCGAGTGCCTGCAGCCGGTTGTCCTCGAGCACAATCTCGGAAACTTCGTCGGTCATGTCGGCCAGCAGCGCCACGCGCCGCTTTTCCGAAAGTTTGCCGCTGCGCTTGGCATCGGCGAGCGCGATCTTGATGTTGACCTCGTTATCCGAGCAATCGACGCCAGCAGAGTTGTCGATAAAATCGGTGTTGATGCGCCCCCCTCTCAGCGCGAATTCGATCCGTGCCGCTTGGGTGACACCGAGGTTGGCACCCTCGCCGATAACCTTGACCTGGAGATCGCGGGCATCGACGCGCAAGGCGTCGTTCGACGGGTCGCCGACCTGGACGTTGTTCTCGTGCGAAGCCTTTAGATAAGTACCGATTCCGCCGAACCAGAGCAGATCCACTGGCGCCTTGAGAATGGCCGAGATCAGCGCGTCGGGTTCGATCTGGGATTGACTGATGCCGAGTGCATGTTGCGCGGCCTTGGACAGCTTGATGACCTTGGCACTACGCGGAAAAACTCCGCCGCCCTTGCTGATCAAGGCGCTGTCGTAGTCCTCCCAACTCGATCGCGGCAGGTCGAACAGGCGTTGGCGCTCTTTCCAGCTGACAGCAGGATCGGGGTCGGGATCGATAAAGATGTGCCGATGGTCAAAGGCAGCGACCAGTTTGATCGCTTTGGACAGCAACATGCCATTGCCGAACACGTCGCCCGACATATCGCCGCAACCGACGACCTCGATTGGGTCGGTCTGGATATCGGTCCCCATTTCGAGGAAGTGCCGCTGGACCGAAACCCACGCGCCTTTGGCGGTGATGCCCATCGCCTTGTGGTCGTAGCCGTTCGAGCCGCCACTGGCGAAGGCATCGTCCAGCCAGAAGTCGCGTGACTGGGCGATTGCGTTGGCCACGTCGGAAAAGCGCGCGGTGCCCTTGTCAGCGGCAACCACGAAATAGGGATCTTCACCGTCGCGGATGACCACGCTTTCAGGGTGCACAACCTTGCCGTCGACAATATTGTCGGTGACCGAAAGCAACGTGCGGATGAAAACCTCGTAGCTGGCCTGACCCTCGGCCGCCCAGCCATCACGATCGCGGGCGGGATCGGGCAGCTGTTTGGGATAGAAGCCGCCCTTGGCCCCCGAAGGCACGATCACAGCATTCTTGACCTTCTGCGCCTTCATCAGGCCCAGCACCTCGGTGCGGAAATCGTCGCGCCGATCGGACCAACGCAGCCCGCCACGGGCGACCGGTCCGGCTCGCAGGTGAATACCCTCTACGCGGCGCGAATAGACGAAGATTTCCCGCCAAGGCACCGGCTTGGGCAGCCCCGGGACCAGCGCGGAATCAATCTTGAAAGCGAGTGCCTCGCGGCCTGCCGGAGCGAATGCGTTGGTGCGCAGTATCGAATCGATGACACTGCGGTAGTGGCGCAGCAGGCGATCATCGTTGATTGCGGAGACCCGGGAAAGTCCGGACTTGATCGCCGAACGGGCGCTGGCGGCGCCCTCGTCGCGATTGCCGTCGAACTCCGGGTCATGCCGGGCGGCGAACAAGGCAATCAGCGCCTTGGTGACTTCCGGCGCGCGGGCCAGCGCGTCGACCACGGTATAGATCGTGAAGCCCATGCCTGTCTGGCGCAGATAGCGATAGAAGGCGCGCAGCAGTTCGGTCTCGGCAGCGGCTAGGCCTGTCGAGACCACCAGCCGGTTGAAGGGATCGTCCTCGGCGCCAGCGTTGAGAACCGCCGCAATGGCCTGCTCGATGATCCTGGCGCGCTCCAGAATGGGCGCAGTATCGGTGCCCTCAGGCAGCGACAACACAAAATCGTGAACGGTTCCGAGCGCACCCTTGTCGAGCGGTGCAGGCACTTCGGAGAGTACGCGGAAGCCGAAATTCTCCAATGCGGGCACAGCGTCGGACAGGGGAAGCGCGCCTTCGTTCTGATAGACCTTGAGCCGCATCTGTCCGGCCGGATCGCCGGTCAGGTGATAGAGCCGCGCGTCGCGCCGATCGGCTCCATCCTCTTCCTTGGAAGCGTGGCTGAACAGCTGGCGCAGCCGGTCAATATCCTTGGCAGCTTCCTGCGCCCCGTAGGAATTGCGGTAGAACGGGGGGAAGGCATCGGCATAGCGCGTCGCCAACGCTGCCGCGCGCCCGGCCTCGTGGTTCTCTCCGAGCGCCTTTTCGACCGCCTCGTTCCATCCACGCAGCATATCGAGGAACCGGTCCTCGATCTCGGCCTCTTCGATTCGACCCGGAGATTCGCGGAAATCGAGAACAAACCTGAGCATTGCCAGATTGCCGCCTTCGACCTCCAGGCTCCAGTCTAGCAGTTTCGATCCCGTGTGCGTTTCGAGCATTTCCTGCACCCGGCCGCGCAAATCGGTCGAGATCATGTCGCGCGGCAACCAGGCGAAGGCAAACAGGTGGCGAGCGAGCGGGGCTTCCACCAGTGCGAGACGGGGGCGGGGGCGATCCACGAGCCCCATCATGGTGGTGGCAAGCCGGCTGATATCGTCCTGTTCGAAGCCGATGACGAGGTCGTGCGGCAGCGCTGTCAGCGCGTGCACCAACGCCTTGCCCGCGTGACCGGCGGGGTCGAAGGAAAAGCGCTCCATCAACTGTTCGAGCTGGTTGCGCAGCCGGGGAACTCCGGCAGGCTTGGTTGTCAGTGCGACGCTGGTCCAGACACCGGCGTGGACCGACAGCGCATGCAGCTTGCCGCCCTTTGTGAGCGGGACGATAAACAGGTCGAGCGGAACATGGCGATGGACGTTGGAAGCGCGATTGGCCTTGACGATCAACGGCAGTCGCCTTTCGCTCGGCTTGGCGTCGTCGAACCAGGCGAAGGCCCGGTCAAAAGAGGCATCGGCGAGGATCTGCCGTGCGCTCTTTCGGCAGATGCCGGTCACTTCCTGCAATTCGCCGCTGCGGGTACGGGTGACGTGGCCGAGCTGGGTCAGCATCCCGCCATTGAGCCAGCGCAATAGCGCCGCACCTTCGGCATCATGAGGTGCTATCGATTCGGCGTCGCGGGCCATCAGTTCCTGCGCCTTGGGCCAATCGGCCACCGCGGCGTAGACATCGGCAAGCGTGACGCGCAATGCCTTTTCCAGCGCCCGGCGCTGCTTGGCATCGACCCGCTCGGTTTCCAGATATATCAGCGATTCGGCGGGTGCAGGGCTGTTTTTCGCGACGAAACCGGTGATCTTGCGGTCCTTGTCGCGCTCCACCCGCAGCACGGGATGGACCAGCCGTTCGATGGAGAGTCCATGCGCTGCGATTGTCGCAGCGACGGAATCGACCAGAAACGGCATGTCGTCGTTGTTCAGCGCAATGCGCAGCACCCGGCGTTCGCCGAGCTCGGATTGCAGGGCTATGGCAGGCGCGCCTGCTTCACGGCAGTCGGCAGTAGCAAGAAGGAACCGCGCGGCATCCTCGATTGCGCCCCTGGCGAAGGGGTCGTCGCCCGGCAGCAGTGAGTCGCGCAGCCGACTGGTCAGCGCTTTCAGAACTTTCGGGTCGGCTTTGGTACTGGCGGTATTGGTCTCGGTGCTCATCCTGCGAGCGCTCCCTTGCTGAGCCTTCGCTACGTTGCCGGCTATTATTTGATTGCCGTTCTACGTAGGATTGTTTCGCCGTTAGGCTTTTGGCACATTTGCCGCAAGCACTCGCTCGCCGTAACAGCGCCTAGGGCGATGACGTCGCAAATCTTGTCTGCAATGCTTCCCGCGTCAACGTCAACGAGCGGCATCTTGCGTCGGGGTCGTAAGTCGATCCGGCCACGATGATCTCATCGGCGTTGGTGCGATTCACGAAGTCCTCGATTCGCTGTGCCACCGTGTGCGGCGACCCAACCGCCGCCGCCTGTTCAAGATGGGCCAGCATGGCTTGGGCTTGGGCCGGCAGGGCAGCTCGGTAATCCCGTACCGGCGGGGGCAATTGTCCCGGATTGCCGGTGCGCAGCCGCACGAATGCCTGGGCCTGGCTGCTGGCGAGATAGTGCGCTTTTTCATCGCTCTCGGCGCACAGAACCTGCATGGCAGCCATGACGTGGGGCCGGTCGAGCGCCTCGGAAGGCCTGAAATCGCGGCGGTAGACTTCGAGCGCGCTATCGAGATGATCGGGCGCGAAGTGCGATGCGAAAGCATAGGGCAGCCCCAGCCTTGCCGCCAGCTGTGCGCCGAACAGGCTCGATCCGAGCATCCACAATTCGACCTTTGCACCTCGCCCTGGTGTAGCTGCGATAGACAGGTCGGGATCGCCCTCCAGCAAGGCGCGAAGCTCGACCACGTCTTGCGGGAAATATTCCGAGGCCGCTCGCAGGTCCTTGCGCAAGGCGCGTTGCAATTCGGGTCCGGCACCCGGCGCACGGCCGAGCCCCAGGTCGATCCGGCCGGGGAACAGCGCGTCGAGCGTGCCAAACTGCTCGGCGATCTGGAACGGGGTATGGTTGGGCAGCATAATCCCACCAGCACCGACGCGGATGCTGCTGGTGGCGTGCCCGACATGACCGATGGCGACCGAGGTAGCACCTCCTGCCACGCCTTCCATCGCGTGATGTTCGGCAATCCAGAACCGATGGTAACCGGCCCGCTCGGCCGTCTGCGCCAGTTTGGCGGTCGCAGCGAATGCCTCTTTCAGTGTGCCACCTTCGCGCACGGGGACGAGGTCGAGAACCGAAAGCGCAGTCATGCGATATTCTCCATCAGGGAAATCAGCCGGTCGACATCCTGCGGACGCGATAGCCGATGGTCTCCGTCCTTGACCAGAGTGACCACCACGTCCTCGCTTGCGAGCGCTTCGGCCAGCCGCAGGGTGATCCGCCACGGTACATCGGCATCGCGCTGGCCGTGGATCAGGCGCACCGGACAGGCCAGCCCGATGGAGCCATCGAGCAGGCGCTGTGTCTCGGCATCGGTAAAGAAGCCCGGATACATCGGGGTCGGCTCAGACCCATAAGGGTTAGGATCGAAAACGGTTTCCCCGGCGCGCAATTTGGCCTTGTCCTCGTCGCTCCGGCCCCAATCGGTGAAGTCGGGCGCCGAGGCGATGCCGACCAGTCCAGCGAGGCGTTCACCCAATTCCAGCCCCACAAGCAGATTGAGCCACCCGCCCATCGAGGACCCCACGAGGATTACCGGCCCTTCGATCTGCGCGTCGATCAATGCCAGCACCTCATCGCGCCATCGGCTCAGCGTGCCGTCGGCAAACGCGCCGTCGCTTCGGCCGCAGCCGGAATAGTCGAGCAGCAAACAGGCGCGGCCTTGCGCCTGCGCCCAGGCGAACAGCGCGGTGGCCTTGCCGCCATCCATGTCTGACATATAGCCGGGCAGGAACACGAGTGCTGGTCCTGCTCCGGCCGCATGGCGAAAAGCAATCCGTCGCCCATCGGGCATGGTATGGAAGCGTGGCTCGGTCATGGGCTGCAGTGATGCGGTTCGGAAGCCCGAATGACAAGGCTCAGAAGAATTCAAATTCCTCGACATGGGGATCGTCGCGGCACATCGATTTGAGGGCTACGAATTCCTCGTTGGTCAGAACCGGCGGATAATCGGCACCGCTCTTGGCGGCAACGCGATAGGCGCCGGCCCGTTCGCCAGGCGCGGGATGGCTGGCTATCCAGCCGACCAACGCGGGCTGATCCTCGGCGTCGCCATACTGCTCTGCCAGACGCTCGAAGAAGCTGGCCGCCCCGAGGGGGGAGACATTGCTCTGCTTCATCCGGGCTCTCGCATAAGCATCGGCCTCGCGCTCAGCCTCGCGCGAATAACCCATGGCCGCGACGCCGAAGATCGTGTCCGACACGCCTGAATTGGCTCCGGCCAGCAGGATCGAGAGCCCGAATTGGCGCAGCAGCGCAGTCATCACATGGCGCTCGCGCACATGGCCGATCTCGTGGCCGAGCACGCCGGCGAGCTCGGCAGGGCTCTGCGCCTGTTGTACCAGCCCGTCGAACAGCAGCACCTGCCCGCCGGGCAGGGCAACTGCATTGACCATGTCGATATTGGCGATGCCAGCGCGGACTTGCTCGTTCTCCGGGTCCATACTGTCGAGCAGCTTCTGCAGCGCCGCGTCGCCAGCCGGCGTATGGCACAGGCGGCCGCCGAAATCGCCGATCATCGCCTCGCCCAGATTGCGCTCCCAGCTGGCCGGGATGCGCGGGCCGAGCCAGTCGGGCGCGGTCAGGAACAGTGCCCCCACCGCGGCGCTGGCCACGGCGAAGATCGCCACCGCCTTGCCGAGGCCCAGCCGGTCGATCCAGGCGCCATATTTGCCCTCGCGCGGCAGATGGTGGGCGAGGCCCGGCGGCAGCTCGCCGGGCAGTATGAGCCGGAAGTCGGGCCTCGCCTCGCTGCGATAGACTGCCTGCCGGCCACGGTTCTCGGCGAACACCAGCTCGGACAGGGCCGCCACATCGTCGGCAGTGGGCGACGACAGGACCAGCGTGTCGGCGCCGTCCCAGACGCCCTGGCCCGCGTGACGCACTGCGGTGCGCCCGTCGTACCAG
>SHLU01000090.1 GCA_004282995.1 Sphingomonadaceae bacterium | reverse complement strand
GAGATAGAGGACGAACACGATGATTCGCCCGAGGTCTGGATCGCCGATATCGGCGACGGGATGTGGGATTGCGATGCCCGGTTGGAGCTCGACGATGTCGCCGAACAGATCGACCCACGGCTGGCCGAAGTCGAGGAATCGGTTGATACCCTTGGCGGACTCACCTTTGTGCTGGCCGAGCGCGTCCCGCCAGTCGGTGAGATCGTCGAACATCCAAGCGGCTGGAAGATCGAAGTGATCGACGGCGACGAGACCCATGTGAAACGGCTACGATTGCATGCACCGCAACAGGTTGCAGAAGAGACCGACGGCTAGACCGCTCTGACTACGGTCCAAAAGCCTTCTCGACATTGCACTTTTTGCACTCCACATGGGGGCCATGCCTATTCGTCGCCTCCCGCCGCTCCGTGCCCTCGAAGCCTTCATGCGCACCGTTCGGCTCGGATCTGCGCGCGCTGCTGCGGAGGAACTGAACCTCAGCCCAAGCGCGCTGTCGCGGCGGATCGCCAATCTCGAGGAGTTCGTCGGCAAGAAGCTGTTTACCCGCGCAAGGCAGGCGATGACGCTGACCGACGAGGGACACCAGTTCTTCGAGGCCGTGAACCCGCATTTCGAGGCGCTGGCGCGCGCTGTCGAAGGCCAATCGGACAATCTCTCGCTGCTGCGTCTACGGCTTGGCGTGCTGCCGCTGTTCGGCAGCCAGCGCCTGTTTCCGCGATTGGCCGAACTGCGCGCACGCCATAAACTGCTGCATATCGACATCGACACCGGGCCGCACCTCGAGGACCGGGTCGGCGATACGCTGGACGCGGCGATTATCCTTTCGCGCGGGCCGGATCGACGACTGCACGCCGTACGGCTGGACGAGAACAAGGTCCATGCCATCTGCAATCGCGAAATAGCCTCGAAGGTCGGCGATACGCCCGATGAAGAGCTTCTCGCCAAGCAGACCTTCCTGATCCACAACGAATTGCCCGACAGCTTCCTGGCCTGGAAAGACGCGTTGGGCATGCGCGACCTCGAACCATCGGCCATCGACCATTATGATTCGGGTCAGTTGATGCTCGAAGCAGCAGCGCAGGGGCTTGGCATCGCCATCATGCACGATGACCATTTGCGCCGTGCCGACGACGACCGCCTGACCGAGTTGTTCGACCTCGAAGTCGACAGTCCCTACAGCTATTGGTTCGTCTGCCGCCCGACCGCGCTGGAAGAGCGCCCGGTGCGGCTGTTTCATGATTGGCTGGTCGGCGCGGGACTCTAGTCCCCTGCATCGACCATCCGCCAACCGGCAACTTTAGCCGACAGTTGCCTTGACGATCTTGCCCGGATTCGCCGGCGGTTCGCCCTTGGGCAGCGCGTCGACATGCTCCATGCCCTCGGTCACCTGGCCCCAGACGGTGTACTGGCCGTCGAGGAAATGGGCGTCGTCAAAGCAGATGAAGAACTGGCTGTTGGCACTGTCGGGCACCTGGGTGCGGGCCATCGAACATGTACCGCGCGTGTGCGGTTCGGCGTTGAATTCGGCCTTGAGGTCCGGCTTGTCGCTGCCGCTCATGCCGGTGCCGGTCGGATCGCCGCCCTGCGCCATGAAGCCGGGAATGACACGGTGGAACACTACGCCGTCATAGAAACCTTCCTGCGCCAGTTCGGTGATGCGTTCGACATGGCCGGGCGCCAGATCGGGGCGCAACTTGATGACAACATCCTTGTTGTCGCCATCGCCGGTGTCGAGTGTGAGCGTAAGTTTATCGGCCATCGGGGAATCTCCTATTGCTGGTTTGCGCCCTTCCTAGGGACAGTCACCCATTCGCGCTACCCCGCCGCTTGCATTACCGTCTGCGTTGCTTAGACCGCTCGCCATGGGGATGGACGACCGCCAAGATGAAGACCTGCTGACCGCGCCGGCGGCGAGCGCCGACGTGCCAGCAGACACCGCCCACCCGGACGATCGCCTCGATGACGAGCGGCTGGATGAGGAAAACACACTCAAGCCCGAATATGTCCGTGCCGTGCGCGATGCGCTGGAAGCGGGTGAGAGCGACCTCGTCTACGAATTGGTCGAACCGCTCCACCCTGCCGACATTGCCGACTTGTTCGAGCTGGTAGACCGCGACGAGCGTGCTCCGCTGACGATCGCCATCAACGATCTGATGAGCTCCGAAGTCATCGCAGAGCTTAACGACTACGTCCGCGAAGACATGATGGAGGCGCTCGACCCCGAAGCGGTCGCAACCATCATCGAACAGCTCGACACCGACGATGCGGTCCAGCTGATCGAAGATCTTGACGAGGATGACCAGCAGGCCGTCCTGGCCGAAGTCGAAGCCGAAGATCGTGTCGCCATCGAAAGCGCGCTGGCCTATCCGGAAGAAACCGCCGGACGCCTGATGAGCCGCGATTTCGTGGCTGTGCCCGAACATGTGACCGTTGGCGAGCTGATCGATTTCCTGCGCGCAGAGCAGGAATTGCCGACCGAATTCTTCGAAATCTTCGTCGTTGATGCCTCGCATCATCCGGTCGGCACCTGCGCTCTGAGCTGGGTTCTCACCACCCCGCGCAATATCGCCCTGGGCGACGTGATGAAGCGCGATCAGACGCTGATCCCGGTCATGCTCGACCAGGAAGAAGTCGCGCTGATGTTCCAGAAATACAATCTCATCAGCGCCGCGGTCATCGACGAGGACGGCCGATTGGTCGGGCAGATGACGGTCGACGATATCGTTCACATCATCTCCGAAGAAGCAGGTGAGGATGCGCTGCTCCTGTCAGGCGCGGGCGATGGCGACATCAACGAGCCAATCCGCGACGCCTTCTCGGCCCGCGTGCGCTGGTTGATCGCCAATCTCGGCACCGCACTGGTGGCGAGCGCGATCATCTACATGTTCGGTGCCGCGATCGAGAAACTGGTGGCGCTGGCCGTGCTGATGCCGATCGTTGCCAGCATCGGCGGCAATGCCGGGACGCAGACCATGGCGGTAACCGTGCGCGCCATCGCCACCAATCAGCTGACCCGTTCCAATACGCAGCGCATTCTTCTGCGCGAACTGCGGGTGGCGCTGCTTAACGGCGTCACTATCGCGGTGCTGATCGGGATCGGCACGGGCGCAATATTCACCCCGATGCTCGGGGTAGTGATAGCCGTCGCCATGGTGGTCAACATCATTGTCGCAGGGCTGGCGGGCGTATTGGTGCCGGTTGCCTTCGACCGGCTTGACCAGGATCCGGCAGTAGCCAGCAGCGTATTCGTGACGATGATCACCGACTCGATGGGCTTCTTCGCCTTCCTCGGGCTGGCAGTCACCGCGGGGCTGGTAAGCTGAGGCGAGCCTTGAGGCGCGCCGAGCAATCCCTATCTTGGCCCCGATGCCGCTCAACATGACCAAGATCGCCTACGGCGCAAAGAGCTGGGATGACCTCGCGGGCTGGTATGAAAATCGCCGCGAATTCAAGCTGACGACCCGCTATCTTCCCAAGCGGCACGAGGAGATGGAGGGCGGCTCGCTCTACTGGATCCTCAATCACGCGCTGGTCGCACGTTCGCGTATTCTCGGCTTCAGCAAGACCGCCGATGGACGCTGGCATATCGAACTGGAGCCCAGGCTCATCCGTGTGGACCCGCTGCCCAAGCGCGCCCACCAAGGCTGGCGCTACCTCCCGGAAAGCAAGGCTCCTCGCGACCTAGCCGAAGGGGAAGACGTCGGTGATGCCCTGCCTGGCAAATTGCAGCTTAAACTGCAGAAGCTTGGGCTGTTCTAGCCTTCCCTGGGCGTCAATGCGGCCAGAACTGTGCGTACATCATGCGCCTCGTCACCCTCCTCACGCGGCGCATTCTCGGCAAAGGCCGCTGCAAGCGCGTCCATCCGCTCGTCAATCCGCACCTTGTTGTAGGAATGGCTGACGACAAAGCGCGCATTGGCGAGCAATTGCGGCACCACGATTTCTGCAAAGTCACCCACATCCATGCCGAATTTCATGAACCGCTCTTCGCCCAACGGGGTAAAAACCCACCCGGGCAGGATTAGCCCGGCATGGACATGGGGCGGCAGATCCTCGCGCAGGCTCTCGGTGAGGCCGAGCACCGCGTGCTTGGCCGAGATATAGGCAGCCGTTTGCGGCACGGCGCAGAAAAAGCTGTTCTCACTTCCGGTATTGTAGAGAGCGCCTAGCCTGTCCTGCGCGATCAGTAGCGGTGCGAACACGCGGCAGCCATTCCACACCCCCCAGAAATTGATATCGAAATGGTCACGCGCAGCCTGCGGATCGACCTCCCAAAGCTTGCCGCGAACGCCGCCGACACCAGCGTTGTTGAGCACCAGATCGACATGGCCCTGCCAGCCCAATGCGACATCCGCGAGTTCTTCCACCTGTGCGAGATCGGACATGTCGCAAACCTGCGTTCGCGCGCTGTCGCCCATCTGACCCGCGACTTTGGCGAGTGCCGCAGCATCCCGGTCGGCCAACACCACTTCGCCGCCCAGTTCCACCAGTCGCCTTGCAATTGCCAGCCCGATACCGCTCGCCCCGCCCGTTATGACCGCGACCTTGCCGGCAAAATCGCTCACGCCGCGGTCTTTTCTGCGACACGTCTGAGCGCATTGACATAGGTTTCAGGTGCCTGTGCGCCGGGGATCATGAACTTGCCCTCCACCACCATGGCGGGAACACCGGTGATATTGAGTCCGAACGCCTGCTGCTCCTCTGCGCGCACGCGGGCGGCAAGTTCGGGGTCGCTCAGCCCGGCCAGCGCGCCTTCTCGGTCAAGGCCCACGCTTTGCGCCACATCGAGCAGAACGTCGCGCGAAGAGAATTTGCGGCGCTGATTGAAATGCGCTTCGAACAGGGCGAGCTTGAGTTTGGTCTGCTTGGCCGGACCATGCTCCTCACGCGTCCAGGTCAGCAGGCAATGCGCGGCAAAGGTGTTCCACATCATCGCGGGCGGCGCTTCGTCCACACCTTGATAATCGAGCGAAACACCAGCGTTCCTGGCGATGGACTGCATCTGCGCACGCACCGCTGCGCCTTCTTCCGCGCTACGGCGATATTTACGCTGCAGATGCGCGCTTTGCTCCTCGCCATTTTCGGGCATGTCGGGATTGAGTTCGAATGCGTGCCATCGGACTTCGGCGTCGATCTCACCTTCGAGTTCGCCCAGCGCTTTCTGCAACTGACCATAGCCGATGGCGCACCACGGGCACATCACATCGGACCAGATATCGATGGTGAGAGTGCGGGACTGGGTCATTTTTCAAGCCACCAATGTAACAGTGTGTGGGCGATGGCGTGCCGCGGCGGCGCACGGAACGGACCGTCGCCCGCGAGCGCGGAGCCTAACTCCTCGCGGGTAAAAAAGCGAACTTCCGCCATTTCTGTGTAATCGATGGTCAGTTCATCGCTTTCGGCATGGCTGTGGCAGCCGATCATCAACTGGCTCGGGAACGGCCAAGGCTGGCTGGCGACATATTCGACGTCGCGGACCCGGACACCAGCTTCTTCGAATACTTCGCGCTGAACCGCTTCCTCTATTGTTTCGCCCGGTTCGACGAAGCCAGCCAGTGCTGAAAACGCACCTTCAGGCCAGCCCTTGCCACGCCCCAGCATCAACCTTCCTTCGTGCTCGGCCAGCATAATTGTAACCGGATCGGTGCGCGGGAAATGCTGCGCGCCGCAGGCCTCGCAGCCGCGCTGCCAGCCGCCTTTGGCGATCTTCGTATCAGCGCCGCATTGCGCGCAGAAGCGGTGCCGCGCGTGCCAGTCGACCAGGCTGCGCGCACCGCCATAGGTCGCCAGATCGCCCGGATCGAGCGTCGCCATTAGCGCCCATAGTTGCGGGTTGGCCATGCGCGGACTGGCATCGCCCCTCGGGGGTACGGCAGCGAAACAAGGTTTTTCGCCTCCCTCGCTGCGATCGATACCGAGAAACACCAGCTCGGCATCCTCTGGCGCGTCGGCCAGCGTGGTCCACATCAGCCGACCATCGTCATCGAGCGACGGCATCAGCGCGTCGAGTGCCAGCAACCGCGCTTTCCAGTTCATCATCCCGGCAAGCGCTTCGGGATCGGCGCGCAGATTGTCGGACCGATCGATCGGGGAGCCGGAAAAGGCCACAGAAGGCGTAGCCATCAGTTCCCCTGCATGGCGACGAGATCCTTCACCACCAGGTCCGGAAACTCGGTCTGAATCGGGTAGGTATCGCTCGGCATATACTGCGTGAACAGCGCCGCGCGAAGCTGTGCACCATAATCGATAAAGGCCGAGGTGCCAGCCGCGCCGCCCCACCCGAAACCGGTCCCGGTTACTCGGCCGCCTGCGCCGAAGCCCTGCCCGGCAACCCAAGTTCCGTCAGTGGTCGCGTTCTTGGGCAGGATGTTCGAGGTACCGACGCGGACCGCCAATTCGCCCATGACGCGCCTGCCATCGATTGTGCCGTAGCCAAGCAGCATGCGCTGGAACCGGTCGTAATCGCGGGGGCTGGAAACGAGTCCGGCCCCGCCAAATGGAAAGGCAGGCCGGTCGAGATAGATCGAGGTAGCGGCAAGGTCGATCGGCACCAGCGTTTCGTTGATGACGCCGTAATTTGCGGTCAGTCGTGCGGTCTCGTTGGCCGGCACCTGGAACCACGTGCTGTCCATGCCGGTCGGTTCAAACAGCCGATCGCGCATAACCTGGTCGAACGGCTTTTGTTCGACCACCTCGATAACCCGTCCAAGCAGGTCGAGACTGACCGAATAGCTCCATTTAGTGCCGGGTTGCAGCACCAGTGGGAGCTTCGACAAGCCTTCGGCAAACTCTGCCAGGCTGCCCACCGGCCTGCCGCGGCCAAGGCCCGGTATCGGCAGGCGGCTGATCTGTCCGGGGATCAGGCCGCGCGCTTCATAAGCCTTGGCGATCGGACCTTTCTGCACGATCCCATAGCCCAGCCCTGCAGTATGGGTGAGCAGTTGGCGAATGGTGATAGGACGCTCTGCCGGAACAAGATTGTCCTCGGTAATCGGCCCGTCGTAGACCTTCTGGACCATCATCTTGGAGAAGGCGGGCAAGATGTCGGCCAGGGGTTGGTCGAGGCCGAGTAGACCGTCATCGATCAACATCATCGTCAGCATGCCGGTGATCGGCTTGGTCATCGAGTAGATGCGATAGAGGCTGTCCATCCCGGCTTGTGCGGTTCCGCCTACAGCTAGGGTGCCACCACCGATCGTGTGCACCTCTTGGCCCAACCCGAAGCCGAGAGTCACGAACATGTTGGCGACCTTGTTGTCTCTGAGATACCCTTCGACCGCCGCCGTGACATTTGGCCATTGGCCGCTGTAATCATGCGCGATTGCGCGGCTGAAGGGAACTTGCGCCAATGCGCCTGCAGCGCCCAGATATGCACCGCCGCGAAGTAGCGAGCGGCGGGAGATCTGGGCAATATCGAAGTCGCGATAGGCCATCGGCTAAAGGTCCTTATTCAAAACTGTTGACACTTCTGTGGGCGATGCGCCCGCATGCGTCAATCGGGCTTGAAATTCCATGCTGTCTTACCCATATAACACACATGCTTAATCTAGCTTCAGCCCTTATCGGCATTCTATCGCTCATCATCGTCATCCCGGCGACTATCCCGTTTCTCGGCTGGGCCAACTGGATCGCACTGCCGATCCTGGCTGTCGGCATAGTGCTGGGCCAGCTCTCATCCTCGGGTCGCGGCGGCCGTAATTTCTGCCTTGTTGTCGGTCTGATCGCGGTCGTGCGACTGAGCCTGGGTGGCGGTATCCTCTAATCGCTCATCGCGCGGCGCGCTGCCTTGGCAAATAATGTCGGCAGGCCAGCCGCGTCGATCTTGTCGAGCGACCACCATTCTCCCTCACCATCGGGTATGGCCGGGTTGAGGCTAGCCTGCACAGTCAGGTCGAGCGCGAAATGCGTAAAAACATGCGTCACCGCGCCTCTTTGCTCCCACCTCCCGGCAAGCGGCGGCGCGCCCGTGCCATCGCCGCGCGCAGACCAGCCATCGTCAGGTAGCGCGCGCATTCCGCCGAGCATCCCCAGCCCGGGCCGCCGCACCAGCCACACTGCCCCGTCGCGCTCAATCCACCATGCCGTGCGTTTGCGCTGCGGCTTCGCCTTTCTGGCAGGTTTGACCGGAAACCGCTCCGGCCCGGCCAATTGCCCGGCACAATGTGATGAAAGCGGACAGAGCAGGCATTGCGGATTTCGCGCTGTGCAGATGCGCGAGCCGAGATCCATCATGGCCTGGGCAAAATCGCCCGCTCGCTGATCCGGCGTGATCGCGTCCATTCGCTCGCGGATTGCCTTGCGTGCAGCGGGCAGCGGTGTGTCGATGGCGAAAAGGCGTGCGACCACGCGTTCGATATTGGCATCGACCACCACCGTGCGTTGATTAAAGGCGATGGCGGCAATGGCAGCGGCGGTATAATCACCCACCCCCGGCAGTTTCCGCAAAGCCGTTTCGCTGTCGGGAAAACCGCCGTGCCCCGCCATTGCTTTCGCCGCCTTCACCAGGTTTCGCGCACGCGAATAATAGCCCAGCCCGGCCCATGCCGCCATGATGTCGTCTTCAGCTGCCGAGGCGAGAGCCTCGACCGTCGGCCAGGCTTGAATGAATTTGGCAAAATAGGGTTTCACTGCCGCCACAGTTGTCTGTTGCAGCATGATCTCGCTCAACCACACATGATAGGGATCGGGCGCCGCCCTGCCTGGTTTTGCGCGCCACGGCAGGTCGCGCGCATGACTGGCATACCAGCCAAGAAGTTCCTTCGCGACGGGGGGAACAGGGGCGTTGTCGCTGGCGGTCACACCGCGCCTATGGCATGGCCGCAGCCACGATGGAACGGGACTCAGATAAACCGGCCAAAAAGCCTGCGGGCAAGGCTCGCAAGACCGCCAAGCCGTTCGAGCGGCCGCGTGGTGGCGGGGCAAGGCAGGTCGGCGACCTGATGCCGCAGATCGGCCGTACCGCCTTCCGGCGTTTCGGCTTCGTCCAGAGCTCAGTGGTTACCCGCTGGCCCGCAATCGTTGGCG